>DAORAG010000020.1:0-16838 GCA_035344095.1 Cyclobacteriaceae bacterium
ATCAGGCTGGAGATTCTTGGCCTGACCTCAGATGGCCGCCCTTTCTCTTCAGCAACGATTATCGAGGTAAAAGCGCCAGAGATCAAACAGTAGGTCAATCGAATTCAAGAACGGCCTCTGGAGTAATGCACCAGTCCAATGCAATGTCCTGCGGTTCAGAAGGAATTTGTTGACATGCTGGGAACAGAGACAATCCAATTTTTACGCAATCCGTTCGGCAAGTAGAAAGAAACCTGTCGTAGTATCCTTTGCCATAACCTACCCGATGCCCCCTTTTGTCAAAGGCAAGAAGTGGAACAAGAACCATGTCAACTCTTTCACTTTCAGTTGGTATGCCTTGTTTCGGCTGTTTGATGCCCCAGCTGTTTTCAGACAACTGGTGAAGCCCCTCGAAATAGAAATTTTCAAGTGCATCAGTTTTGAGATTGATTTTCGGAATGGATAGCCGAATATGAGGAAACTCCCTTCGCAGCCTTTCAATGATCAGCCAGGTATCAGGCTCGTGTTTGTGAACCATTGGAAGAAATGTGTGAATGACTTTAACGAATGACAAATCAAACGAGAGGAAGAATTGCTGCGCTATCTTTTGGCAACTTAGGAGATATTCTGGTTCTGAGAGAGATGCTCTTTTTTCCAGGTAAGTGTTCCTGATCTCACTTTTTGTCATCAGGCCTAAAGATACGGAAGATCAAATAGTTCTAGCTGGTGTACGGATAGCTTAAAACATTGAATTGAAACTCGAAGGGATCAAATGCTGCCAATAGCTTGTTGATGAAATCCGAGTCGGTCTGATAGAAGTTTAAGAAGTTGTCGCTTCTCTCCTGGAGTCCGCCTGCTGGGAACAGCGCTTCTTTCACCTCACCAATTTGCCGGAGTTTATCAGTGTGAAGCCGTTTTTCTGCGCGCAACAATTTCCTTTCGATTTTCTCAAAACTGTTTTGCGCCTTCTTTCCCTCGGCAGCTACCAGTTGGTCAAGAGTTTTGTCAATTTCAACGGCTCGTGATTTGATGTCAGCAAACAAGGCTTTCACCGTGTTCAACTCCTTCGTCAAGGTCAGGTTGTGGTGTGTGTTTTTTAGCACCCAATCATTAAACAGGTAATTTTTCTCTTCGAACAAATCAGCAAGTGACAGCCCGGTTTTTTCGAATTTGCGCGCTGTCGGGCCGTCCATCACCAGAGCAAAGTTGCGCGGCATCAGGATTGGAAAAGGCACTTTATAATAATCGAAGACTCCCTTTAGTTGGAGCCAATAAATCACTTCAGCCGGGCCCCCAAAATAGGCGAGGTTCGGCAAAATCATTTCCTGGTAAAGCGGCCTGAGAATAACGTTTGGACTGAATTTCTCTGGCTCGTTTTCAATGAGCTTTTCTATCTCATCCTTTGAAAAAGTTAAATCAGAATCCAAAACAGTGAATCGCTGACCATTGACTTCCAATCGCTCTCTTACTTGATTGTCGAGATAAAAGAAGTTGATGTCTCTGGCATAAACTTGGGTTGAATATCCAGCTTCTGAAAGCGCTGAATTTGTTGCTTCAACTGTTTTCTTCGCAGAGTGGTTAAAAAGATCATCCTGAATGATGCCCTTGAAGAGACTCTTTAGATGGGTATTATCCGCATCAACAACCACGAGGCCTTGTTTGCCAAATAATTCGTTGACGTAGTAGCGAACTGCATCGCTCAACCTATCGTGTTGGCCATATGCTTTTTCAAAAAGCGTAACATCACCTGGTAGCTCTTTAATGATCTCTTTGAGACCAGTTGGGTTGAAACGACCTACACCACCTTTCTGATCTGTCTTCCATGTGTACTTTGTGCCATTCAGTTTGAAGTAGCTGATTTCTTCAAAGTCGTGATCTTCTGATGCCATCCAATACACGGGGACAAACTGAAACTCCGGGTAGGCATTTGACAACGCCTTACAGGCATTGATTACCGAGACAATTTTGTAAATAAAATACAGCGGACCCGTAAAGATGTTGAGCTGATGACCTGTCGTAATTGTAAATGTCTTTTTGTCACCAAGGGCAGCAATGTTTTCACTAACCTTATCTGTGATGATAAGCGATTTATACTGTTCTGTCAGTACTTCCTTTAAAATTTGTCGGGATGCCTGAGCGAAATTTTTTTCCTTCTCTTTAATCTGGTCTTTGAACGCGCTGATAGATGGGAACCTTCCATAAAACTGTTTGAGTGAATCCTTTTCAGTGATGTAATCGAGAAAGAATGACGAAAAAATCTTGGTATCCTTGAAAGGAATCTTTTGATGCTGCATGGGTCAACAGTAGCTCAGGGTGAGGTTTTTAGACATAAATCGAATAACGGCAATTAAGGCCAATAAGTTTATGATTTTACACAAGTTCCTCAAGCGGGTGTTGCAATTAGATCGAACTCGGTTGCCTCAGTGACTTTTGCTGAAATGAAATCCCCTATTCGTAGGTAGTTTTCTTTTGCATCAAGCAGCACTTCGTTGTCGACTTCCGGAGAGTCGAATTCAGTTCGGCCAATGAACTGACCACCCTCTTTTCTGTCGATCAAAACCTTGAAGGTGCCGCCAACTCTTTTTTGATTCAACTCCCACGAGATGCCTTGCTGTAAATCCATGATGGCGTCCACACGTTCTTGCTTGACTTTTGCCGGCACATCGTCTTTCATGGTGTGGGAGAAAGTATTCTCTTCATGAGAGTAAGCAAACACACCCAGTCTGTCGAATCTGGATTGTTCGATAAAGTCCACCATTTCTTGAAAATCTTCTTCGGTTTCGCCTGGATGTCCCGCAATCATTGTAGTACGAATGGCGATCCCGGGGACGCGATCCCGGATAGTATGAAGAAGTTCGGTCGTTTTTTCTCTTGTAGTGCCTCTTTTCATCAGCTTCAGAATTTTGGTTGATCCGTGTTGAAGCGGTATGTCAAGATATTTACAAATGTTGGGTCGTTCTGCCATTACGTCCAGTGCATCCAACGGAAATCCGGTGGGGAATGCATAATGCAACCTGATCCACTCAATCCCTTCAACATCTGAGAGATTTTTGAGTAGTTCGGATAGGGCTCTTTTTTTATAGAGATCTAATCCATAATAAGTAGAGTCTTGAGCGATGAGCAACAACTCTTTTGTTCCGTTCCTGGCAAGATTCTTCGCCTCCAGGACTAATTCATCAATAGGCCGGGACACATGACCACCACGCATCAGGGGAATCGCGCAAAATGAACACGGGCGGTCGCAACCCTCAGATATTTTGAGATAAGCAAAGTGCGATGGGTTGGTAAGGATTCTTTCACCAACCAATTCGTGTTTGTAGTTCGCGTTAAGCTGTTTTAGTAGTCTCGATAGGTCTCTTGTGCCAAACCAGGCGTCAACTTCTGGAATCTCTTTCTCAAGACTGTCCTTGTACCGCTGAGATAAACAACCTGTCACATACACCTTTTCTACAATGCCTTCCTGTTTCGCATCCACATAACGTAGAATTGTATCGATTGACTCTTGTTTGGCGTTATCTATGAAACCACAGGTGTTCACCACAACAATGTTGGAATCGTCCTTCTGCGACTCATGACTTGCATCAATTCCATTACCTCTCAATTGCGTGAGCAATACCTCGCTGTCTACCTGGTTTTTGGAGCATCCCAGGGTAACAATGTTGACCTTCGCTTTTCTGCTGCCTTTAGTTTTCAATTCGTACCATTAAAAGGATGGCAAAAATACGAAGGCTTGAGGAGAAAATGAGGGTCCGTAAAATGCCCCAAACCGACCGGGAAATAGAAGTGAGAGGGGATTCAGGGTCTATACCGATACCTTATATTTGCAGCCTTAAATGAGACTGTTTTCCTGGATATCAGCCCTGATTGTGTCAGCAACGTTGCTGACTTCGTGTTTTGAGAACCCGGACTGCATTGGACTGAAAAACGACCTGGTAGGGATTTCTTTCAAAAAACTCTTTGATGGACAAGCCGATACGATTCAACTGGTTGGATTGACGGTTTCAGGTTCTGATAGTGTGTTTCGGCAGACAACTCCTTCGATTATTGTTGTGCCTTTAAATACATTCCAGCGGGAACAGTCGCTTGGGGTGAAGCTCGTTAGAGGTGACTACTCAATGTCACTGGCTTATCAGGTACAAACACAGTTCGAGTCGGTGGACTGTGGGCCACGTTTTCTCTTTTCAAATCTTGAATTACCTCAGCACAATTTTGATTCGGTCCGCGTGACGAATGGCACCCCCTTCTCTGGTGAACTTGTTACGAACATTGAGATATTCAGGTGTCCGGCAACAAATCGATTCAAAGTAGGATTTAGACAACTTTATACTGACGATAACGCTGATGGCGAGGCGCTAGATGAAACTTTCAACGGGGTATCCGTTGACAACCTTCCTTATTTATTTTACCCAGACGCGGAGCTAAGCTCTCTTGAAATGCCCTTGAATCAAGGGAGCAACCAGTCAAGGATTTCTTTCGATATGGCTTCAGGTGAATTTAATACACTCGATCTCTCATATGAATTTGTAACATCGACAGCTGTGGGCAAGTGTGGACCGCAAGGCTTTATCAGGAATCTTCAGGTAATCAATTCCACCGGTTACGATATTGTAAGAGTTCTCAAAGACAGTCTTTCTGATCCTCCCAGCACAAACGTGTTGCTGCTGAAATGTCCGCGGACCAACGAAATAGAAATAGATCTGAAGGAGTCAGCAACTTCTGTAGCCACAGCATTTGCGATTGATAAGATCACGGCAGGGTACACCACTGAGGAATTTTTTGTGGATACGGAGGTCTCTAAACTGATCTTACCTCTTGATGTAAATGCAGATCAAACTGATTTCACAATAGCGTTTGAAGGGGGGGCAAAGAACGTGTCATTCGGATATACGAGGACGCCCGTAACTTTTCATGGTCAATGTGCGCAAACTATTATTACTGATTTGACCGTACTCTCTTCGGAGTTTACAACTCCACCGGTGCTGGTAGAAGACTCAATAAAATTTCCATCAACAGTTAATGTCGAGATTATTAACGATTAGTGTATTTAGCCTACTGCTCTCGCAGATTGCGCTAGGGCAAGAGTCCGACACTACGGATTGGAAGGATATTTATCGCCCTACCGGAATTCGGTTTGGAACGGATTTGATTTCTCTTGCCAAGATTCCGTTCTCAGATCGGTTTGATGGGTGGGAAGTAAGTGCAGATGTTGATTTTTATAAATATTACCTCACCGCTGAGGTGGGTTCGTGGGAGAAGACTTTAGTTTCACCGACACAATCGTATACAAACTCTGGTAGCTATTATAGAATAGGAGCAGATGTAAACCTGTTGCTAAAAGATCCGGAGCGAAATATGTTCTTTTTAGGCCTTCGATATGCTCATTCCAATTTCAGCGAACAGCTTTCATATAGAACAGACGATCCGGTGTTTGGCTCACTTGAGCAGGTTTCAAATAACGCTGCAATGAGAGCCGGGTGGGCGGAAGTAACACTGGGTCTGCGTGTGAAAATTTGGAAGCAGTTGTGGATGGGGTACACCGCACGTTTGAAGGTTGCCCCTACGATTGGGACTGAAAGCGAATTTGAACCCTACGACATTCCCGGTTACGGTCTTGCTTCGAAGAGCACCTATTGGGGGTTCAACTATCAGTTGTATTGGAGAATACCTCTTCGAAAATCAGTCCTTCCTGAAGAGTGAGTCAACAAACTCCATCTTGTTGAAAACCTGGAGGTCTTCTACCTTTTCGCCAACACCGATATATTTCACGGGAATTTTGAATTCATCGGAGATGCCAATGACCACGCCACCTTTGGCGGTGCCGTCTAGTTTGGTAACTGCCAAGGCGGTCACTTCAGTGGCTTTGGTAAACTCCCTGGCTTGGACAACTGCATTTTGGCCCGTACTTCCATCCAACACTAACAGGACTTCGTGAGGGCCATCTGGCACTACCTTTTGAATTACCCGCTTGATCTTTGACAGTTCGTTCATCAGGTTCACTTTGGTGTGAAGCCTTCCTGCCGTATCGATGATAACTATATCTGCACCAGTATCAACGCCCTCTTTTACCGCATCAAATGCGACTGACGATGGATCAGTGTTCATACCTTTTGCCACCACAGGCACACCTACTCTTTCTCCCCAAAGTTTCAGCTGATCTACGGCTGCCGCCCGAAACGTATCGGCAGCTCCCAGTACGATTGACTTACCCTTGCTCTTAAATTGCGCTGATAGCTTACCGATTGTGGTCGTCTTACCTACACCATTTACACCTACGACCATGATCACATAAGGCTTGATGCCGGCCGGTGTTTCGAAGTCAGCCAGATCTTGCGTATTATTTTCAGCGAGCAATGCAGCGATCTCCTCTTTCAAAATCCGATCAAGTTCTGTTGCTCCCAGGTATTTATCGCGAGCCACCCTTTGCTGAATGCGTTCAATGATCTTGAGTGTGGTATTGATGCCCACATCAGATGCAATCAGAACCTCTTCCAGGTTATCCAGCACTTCGTCATCCACTGTGGATTTACCAGCAATAGCTTTACCTAGTTTTCCTAAGAAGCTCTCCTGGGTTTTTTTCAACCCCTTATCGAGAGAGTCCTTTTTCTCGCGGGAAAACAGATTGCCAAAAATTGCCATAGCTGATAAACTAATTCTTAAACAAAAAAGTCCCTGAGCGGGACCTTTTTATGCTGCCGAAAAAGCAGAATTATTTTTTTGCCAGCGTGTCTTTCACCAACTCAGCTGGTACAATTTCTTCCTTGAATGTATACGCCCCCGTTTTTTCAGAGCGAATAGCACGGATTACTTTCGCGAAGTTCTTTCCGTCACCTTTTTTCAGTGTAGCAACAACCTTCTTTGCCATGGTTACTTAATTTCTTTGTGAATGGTGTATTTCTTCATGATAGGATTGTACTTCTTAAGCTCAATACGCTCAGTAGTATTTTTCCTGTTTTTGGTGGTGATATAGCGGCTCATGCCTGGCATACCGCTGTTTTTGTGCTCTGTGCACTCCAAAATCACCTGAATTCTATTTCCTTTCTTTGCCATGATCGCCCGATTTGATGATTTAGATAGCTAGGGTTCCTTTAGCTTTTGCCTCCTTCAATACTGCAGTAATACCCTTCTTATTGATGGTTTTGATAGCATTGGCTGAAACTTTCAACGTAACCCACTTATTCTCTTCAGGAATAAAAAAACGCTTCTTGTGAAGGTTTGGGTAAAACTTTCTTTTGGTCTTGTTATTTGCGTGAGAAACGTTGTTTCCAACCTGTGGCCTTTTCCCTGTAATTTGACAAACCCGTGCCATATCTCTGTTTCTGTTTAGTATAAGCCCTTTTTCAAAAGGGACTGCAAATATCGCTAAAACCACCCTAAATATCCAAGTTGGGAACAAAATAAAGGGTCGGGGGAGAAGGCCCTTGCCGTCAGTGATTTAGGCAGCTTTAATGGACCACGAATTTTCGTCCGAAGGTCTTATTTCCGATGGTAAACCGGGCAATGTAAATACCTGGGGCCATTCCTCTAATTTCCAGGGCCCGGGGCTGTCCTCCAGCCACAAAAATGGGCTCACTCAGCTTTTGTCCCATGACGGTAAACACTTGCATAAGGACATTCCGGTCAGCTTTTACATTTAATTTTTCCTCCCTTGGCAAAGGATTAGGGTAGATCACAATTTCAGGTTCATCCGGTAATGCCTGTCCTCCGTCATTTTTAAGGATAATCATGCCTCCTGTTACGGTACCCACGGCCAGCGCGGGTTTGTCGCTATTGAATAAATTAACGGCTACTGGTTTTATTCTCGCTCCAAGATTTCGATTGATATAGCTATCTGTAAATGGATCGAAGATAATGTTAGAGATGGGTTGTGGTGAACTGCGTGTGCCACGAAAGTCACCGTACACAGTGATGTTTCCACTTTGATCACCTACAATCAGATCAGCAAAGCCATCATTATCAAGATCGGCTACAGAGGTATTGAGGTTAGTTCTCGTGATGCTTTGTCCGATACCCATGAACTCTGGGTCCTCAAGGGTGAAAGCTAAAGTACTGCCGTTGCCAGTGTTTCTGAAGTATTGAAGTGCGCCCGTAGCATCACCGAGAAGCAGATCTACCCTGCCATCCTGATCGATATCTTCCAGCAGCAAATTTTCATTGGGGGCCATATTGAACCCAGAATAAATCACCTGTTGGCCACTGAAATCCAGAGTCCCCGAGCTATTGCCGGGCACGTAGTAGAGGTTGCTTACAAACCGCGTGGGATCGGCCAGTGTGAAAGCAAGGTCCATCTTGCCATCGCTATTGATGTCGATGAACTGGGGCTTCATGCTGTATTGTGTCAATGCGGATAAGCCAAGGAAATCATCAGTTACTTTCTTAAAGGAAGGCGAGGAGGGTGTGCCCACGTTCTCAAAGAAAGTGATGACACCTATAAATTGCTGATTTCCATAGTTGCCAATAAACATGTCCTGATCTCCATCTCCGTCAAAGTCTACGAAGGCGGGATAGGCGTAGTCGCCCACCTCTATCATTTCGTCTTGTAGAAAATTATTTTTTTCAAAAGCAAAAGATGGTGCTGCGGTGCTTCCGGTGTTTCGATACAGCCACACGGAGTTAGTGAAGGGATTGTTCAGCCCAGTCCGCGCATAAACCGCTGGCGACACAACCAGATCGGGCTTACCATCAAAATTCACATCTTCATAAAATGCAGCAGGAAATGCCGGCATGATCGCTGGCGTAAACTGTGGAAAAGGAGCAGCTGAATTAAAATCCGGATTGGAGGTGGTGCCATCATTTTCCAATAGAAACAAGAATGGACAGTCTTCCTCGGAAAACAAAAGGTCTTTGTTACCGTCACCAGTTGCATCGATGGCCAAAAGGCTTTTCCCGACATTGTGATTGGTTCGGCCACCGTTCACTACACAACTTTCTCCAAAGCCAAACTCTCCACAGCCACATTCTTCCCAGTCGCCCCATCGGGAACTTGTGCGCACATATTCGAGGGAGTCGCAGGTACCATAGTTCTCCATACTCATGTTTTGATGGAACTCTGCAGCAAAAGGATTTACAAAACGCATATTGACGATGTCAAGGTCGCCATCGCCATCCATGTCGGTAATATTTGGAATGTCGTTGGTTCCTGGAAAAATGTTGGTTTTTGAAAAGCCCTGCGTGAGTAAAATCTCTGTAAAAATCCCTGGTGTTCCAGGAGGAGCTGTTGGAGCTGGAGGTGCAAAAAACTTTAGCTTTTCCCAACTCAACTCGCCTCCGGCAGTAGTAGTGTTTTTAAAAACAGAGATTCCGTTGTTATTGGCGGTAAATAAATCTTCAAGCCCATCACAGTTGTAGTCGCGAATAAGCATCCATCGGGTAATGGCCTTGGGGAATAGGGCCTCATACTCCGGATGATAGAGGTATTGTCCTGATGAATTTAGAAATGTGGAAACCTTGTTGGATGCCCTGTCGAAGATGACCAGGTCCTTATCACCATCGCGATCAAGGTCCATGGTATTGATTTGCGTGGAGTTCAATCCACCTGCCCACGGCAGAGCCAGCTGCCTTCCATCCACTTCAACAGGAATACTTTGATCAGAGACATAAGTGAACTGAGACCAGGCGTGTAGCGGAAGCAAAAGAGACAGGTATAATAAGAGGTTACGAAACATCGGACGGCCAGAAAAAATCAATCTCGGTTTTGAAAAGTTGCTCTTCCATAACGTTGGTCGCTTACCACCTGTTATCTTCGTCTTGCAAGATACGGTGATTATTGTCATTGGGCCCGAGAATTTATGAATCCCACAATCGAAAACATCTATGATAAATTCAAAAAATCCGGAAGCGTGTCTACTGACACAAGACAAATCACCCGAGGTTCGGTATTCTTTGCGTTGCGAGGCGACAAGTTCAACGGCAACGAGTTTGCACATGACGCTTTGGAGAAAGGCGCGGCTTATGCCGTGATTGATGAACCTGGTCAGGCAAAAAATGACCAATACATTGTAGTTGATGATGTTCTCGCTTCGCTACAGCGACTTGCAAGATATCATCGGGATCAATTAAGTATTCCCTTCATTGGCCTGACCGGCTCAAATGGAAAAACCACCAGTAAGGAATTGGTGAATGCAGTCTTATCCAGAAAGTATAAAGTGCTGGCAACAAAAGGGAATCTTAACAATCATATCGGAGTGCCGTTGACCGTGCTATCAATAGATTCCTCTGTTGAGATTGCGGTGATTGAAATGGGAGCGAATCATGTCGGGGAAATTGCCAGTCTGTGCGCCATCGCAAATCCAACGCACGGATTTATCACGAACATTGGGAAAGCACACATCGGAACGTTTGGAGGATTTGATAACATCATTCGCGGCAAGTCGGAGTTGTATCAGCACTTGATTAATCACAAGGGCTTGGTGTGGATTAACTCCAAAGACAAGATTCTTTCGAATATGGCCAAGCGGTTTGACAGTCCGCTATTCTATCCAGCCAAAGGAGACTACTATCATTGCGAAATGGTATCGGCTGATCCTTTTGTTAAGTTGAAGACCGAGACAGGGGAAGAGATTTCATCAAACCTGATCGGTTCTTATAATTTTGACAACATTGCTGTTGCCCTGGCGATTGGGAAATATTTTAATGTGTCGGCTGCAGATGCTAAGTCAGCAATTGAAGGTTATCAACCGGCCAACATGCGCTCTCAAGTTGTGAATAAGGGAACCAACACGATTATACTGGATGCATACAATGCCAATCCAAGCTCCATGGAAGTCGCGCTACGAAATCTTGCTCAAATGAAGGCAAAAAGAAAAGTGGCCATAGTGGGAGACATGTATGAACTGGAGGAGGAGAGCGAAAGAGAGCACACAAGAATAGGTGAGCTTATAAAGGAACTTGGAATAGAGGAGGGCTTGTTGTGTGGCAAACTGATTCGATCTGCTCAAGCTGCAAATCACACTTTGAAATATTTTGAAGATAAGGCGCAGCTCGGAGATTACTTAAAAGCAAACCCCATAGAGGATGCTACTATTTTGGTGAAGGCATCAAGGGGAATGGCGCTGGAAACTATTGTAGACGTACTTTAATCCAATCAATATCATATGGACTTTTCTAAAATCCTGAAATTTTTAAAATCACTTTCGAAGAATAACAACCGTGATTGGTTTGAGAAGAACAAGCTGGTTTATCTGGAGTGCAAAGGTATGTTTGATGATTTTCTTGCTTCGTTGTTAAAGGAGGTTACGAAGTTTGATAAGTCCATGGCTGCACTTGACCCCAGGAAGCTTGCCTTCCGAATTTATCGGGACGTGAGATTTAGCAAAGACAAGAGGCCGTATAAAGTAAACATGGGTGCTGGGTTCTCACCAGCTGGAAAAATGATTCAGGAGCCAGGCTACTACATTCACATTGAGCCCGGCAATAAGAGTTTTGTGGCTGGTGGAATGTACATGCCCGATCCTGCTCATCTTAGCAAGATCAGACAGGAAATTGATTACAACTTCAAATCTTTTGAGAAGATCCTTAAGGAGAAGAAATTCAAATCTATGTTTGGGGAGCTAGATGATTTTGACAAGTTGAAGACTGCCCCCAAGGGTTACCCCAAAGATCATCCACATCTGGAACTCCTGAAGCACAAGAGCTACATTGTATCACATTATTTCACAGATAAAGAAGTAATGGACAAGGGCTTCACCAAGAAAGTAGCGGAAGCGTGCAAGACTTTGAAACCCCTCAACGACTTTTTGCGGGTGGCGATCTCCTGATTAGCAACACAAAAAGAGGGGTCATCTAAAAGCCTCTGGTCAGATGAATTAGGTTAGCCAGGTTTAATACTTCGAATCCTACAACTATCTTTGCGCCTTATGGCGAATTCAGACGACAATCTTTTGAAAAAAGTTATCGCTCATGCTAAAGAGTATGGGTTTGTTTTTCCTTCCAGCGAGATATATGATGGGCTTGGGGCCGCTTACGACTATGGTCAGAACGGGGTAGAGTTAAAAAACAATATCAAGGAATACTGGTGGAAGTTCATGACGCAACTGCATGAAAACATTGTTGGTATTGATGCTGCCATCTTTATGCATCCGACCACGTGGAAAGCATCCGGGCACGTAGATGCATTCAACGATCCGCTTATTGACAATAAGGATTCAAAAAAAAGATACAGGGCAGATGTACTGATTGAGGATGCTATCGCCAAGATTGAGGATAAGATCAACAAAGAGGTTGACAAAGCGGCCAAGCGATTTGGAGAATCCTTTGATCGCGAGATGTTCGTCAGCACAAATCCGAGAGTGGTTGAGTATCAGAAGAAGGCAGATGAAATCAATCAGCGCATGAAAGAAGCGATTGAAAAGTCAGATCTCGCAGCTTTACGGCAGTTGATTATTGATCTTGAAATCGCAGATCCAATCTCCGGGTCACGCAATTGGACAGAGGTGCGGCAATTTAATTTGATGTTCTCAACTGAGCTGGGTTCCGTTGCCGATGAGGCCAGCAAAATTTATCTGCGACCTGAAACTGCCCAGGGTATTTTCGTCAACTTTCTGAATGTGCAGAAGACAGGTCGAATGAAAATTCCGTTTGGGATCGCGCAGATAGGAAAGGCATTTCGAAATGAGATTATTGCTCGTCAGTTCATTTTCAGAATGCGTGAATTTGAACAAATGGAAATGCAATTCTTTGTGAAGCCGGGCGAGGAGATGAAGTGGTATGAGTTCTGGAAAGAGAAGAGAATGAAATGGCATAGGGTGCTCGGCCTTGGTGAAGATAACTATCGTTTCCACGATCACCTTAATCTTGCGCACTACGCAAACGCTGCGTGTGACATTCAGTTTAATTTCCCCATGGGCTTCAAGGAATTGGAAGGAATACACTCGCGCACTGACTTTGATTTGAAAAACCATGAGAAGTACTCAGGCAAGAAATTGCAGTACTTTGACACTGAAGACAACAAGAGTTACATTCCGTATGTAGTGGAAACATCAATAGGTTTGGATAGAATGTTTTTGGCTATTCTCTCCAATTCATATACCGAAGAGAAACTTGAAGATGGAAGCGAAAGAACTGTGCTGAGAATTCCGGCTCCGCTAGCGCCCTGTAAGGTTGCTATTCTGCCACTCGTTAAGAAAGATGGCTTGCCTGAGAAGTCAGAAGAAATCCTAAAGGAATTGCGCATGGATCTTAAATGTTACTACGAAGACAAGGATACAATAGGGAAACGATACAGGAGAATGGATGCAATCGGAACGCCCTACTGCATAACGGTTGACCACCAGACAATGAGCGACAATACGGTAACACTTCGTCATCGTGATTCTATGAAGCAGGAAAGACTTGATATTTCGGCATTAAAATCAAAACTGCAGGAGTCAGTATCGATGAGTTCATTGCTGAATAAAATTTAACATTTAAACGTGTTTCTGTTCTTCCTATCTATCATTGTATTGTTGGTGTTGTTTGCAGCGACTCACGAGCAACGATGGTTTAAGAAGATTCTCTTTTACTACTTCCCACAGTACCTCAGGCCGATTAGTCATAAGCTCAAGCCGATCAATATTTATTTTAACCAGCTTACTCCTGAGAAGCGAAAAGACTTTAACTGGCGGGCTTATTATTTCCTTGATACAACCAGCATTGAATTTCGGCATTTTGGGCCAGCGCAATTGATCAATTTTAATGCTGTGCGATATCTTATTGCTTCAGTCGCAACCCAGATGACACTATTTCTTACCGAAGACTGCTTTGACGCATTCAACAGAATCATTTTTTATCCTGACACTTATTATTCTCCCCTGACGGGTAAATACCACAAAGGAGAAACTAACCCGGGGGCGGGTTTAATTATTCTTTCTTGGGAAAGTTTTAAATCAGGATTTCAAAGTGAAAATGACGGAGTGAATCTTTTGATTCACGAGTTTGCCCATGCACTTTGGTTGGAGAATAAACTATTTGATTACGAGATTTTTTCGGATTCTGCCTTTAGAAATTACGAGAGAATTGCCGGACAATATTTTTCAGAGTTTGGTGAGCAATCTAATTTCTTAAGGAGATATGCTTATAAGAATAAAGAGGAATTCTTTGCCGTGGTGGTGGAGAACTTTTTTGAAAGACCTCATGAGTTTAAAAAGGAGCTTCCTAATTTGTACACGAGCGTGGCGGCATTGTTCAATCAAGACCCCACGATGTATGTAAGCAGAGGATATTTTCCCACTTAGAAAATTTTATGCACTGGTCTTCCTTGTTGTCATCGCAGAGAATTGGCTCCACCAAAGCCACTACCGGAAATTTCCGCAGTGCCTTCGAGCAGGATTATGACCGGATCATTTTTTCGCATCCCTTCCGCAGACTTCAAGACAAAACGCAGGTTCATCCTTTGCCGGAGCACGACTTTGTCCACACCCGACTTACTCACAGCCTGGAAGTGTCTAGTGTTGGTCGCTCGTTGGGCAAAAAAGTTGGAGAGGTCGTTTTGGACAGGCACAAAGACCTTTCAGAACATACACCGTTTGATTTTGGCGCGATCGTAGCCGCTGCTTCTTTGGCACACGACCTGGGCAATCCACCGTTTGGTCATTCTGGCGAAGATGGAATTTCTGATTTTTTTACGCATCATCGAGTAGGTCAGTCTTTTCAGCCCCTGGTTTCGGAGAGTGAATGGGCTGATTTGATTCAGTTTGAAGGCAATGCACAAGGATTCAGGATCCTAAACAAAAATCAATACAAGGGACTCCACCTTACCTATGCTACACTCGGAGCGTTTACCAAATATCCGTGTCCGGCCCGCTTTGATGGACGAGACCGGAAGAGGAAGAGCCAGAAGAAATATGGTTACTTCCAAACAGAGTCTGGTGTATTTGAAGAAGTGGCAAATCGACTTGAACTTAACCTGATGGCGCCTGGTGTATGGTGCCGCCATCCACTTGCATTTCTTGTGGAAGCTGCCGATGATATTTGCTACAATGTAATCGACCTGGAAGATGGATGCCGATTAGGCTTGGTAAGTTTTGACGACACTGTAGAGCTATTGGCCGGAATACTGAAAGAGAGCTTCGATGAAGCAAAACTTTCGCTTATACCTGGTCAGGACGAAAAAATAGGAGTACTCCGGGCTTTGGCAATTAATAAGTTGATCGATGAGTGTGCCGGTGTTTTTGTTGAAAATGAAGCTGACATTCTCACTGGTAAATTCGATAAGGCGCTAACCGATCATTGCAAGTCATCTGCCGCCCTTGAAGAGATATCGTCCATATCAATTGAGAAAATCTATCGCGCTCGTCATGTAGTTGAGATTGAGTCTGCGGGTTATGAAGTGTTGCCGGGGCTCATGGAAGAGTTTTCTAGAGCCGGCAGGGCCCATCAGGCGGGTGATGCTTCAAAAAAATATCAGAATCTGATGAGGCTGGTGCCTTTGGAAGTTAGAGCTGGTATAGATCAAGCCGGTGGCTCATGTTATTTGATGTTGCGGAATATGATTGATTTCGTTTCTGGAATGACGGACAGGCACGCCATTTCTACTTACCGGAAAATCAAGGGTATTGCGTTGAGCTAGTGCAACCGAATTCATTGAATTTCAGAGGTTTTCGTATTCCATTATTGCCATTTTCACGCCTTGGGTAACGTCAAAAATCCTTAGCTTTGCCGTTTCATAAAAATTTGAGCCTGATTCATGTGGACACGCCTCGCTCATTTTGTCATTAAATACCGGCTTCCGCTTGTCATTTTGATCGGAATAATCACTGCTTTTATGGGTTATCACGCCCGGAAAGCGGAGATGAGTTACGATTTCAGGAGCACAGTGCCAGCGAATGATCCGGATCAAGTTTTCCTTACCGAGTTCAGGAAGCAATTTGGTGAAGATGGCAACATCGTGGCGGTTGGCTTGAAAGATAGCTCGATCTATGAGTACGCCAACTTTGAGAAGCTCCGCAAGTTTTGTGTGGCTGTCAAAGGAATGACGGGCGTGAATGACGTCATCTCATTGCCACTGATCAAGCAAATTGAAAAAGACACTGCCAAGACACAGTTTATCCTCACCGATGTGTTTCCTGGGAAACTCACCAGCCAGCGGCAGCTCGACAGCTTGCTGCAGGAAGCAAAGAAGCAGCGCTTTTATATTGGTCAAATTGTAAATGAGGGCAATGGTGCGATTGCCATTCTCATCTCGATTCAAAAAGAAGTACTTAATTCTTCAGATCGGGTTGGTCTTACCGACCAGATCACTGCCGAAGGACAAAAATTTTCGAGCGAAACCGGGATTCAACTTCACTATGCAGGGCTACCCTTTGTTCGATCTGTAATCACCAGCCAGGTAGGCCAGGAATTGAAAATATTCCTTTTGGTGTCGGTGATTATTACTGGTGTCATCCTTCTGATTTTTTTCAGGTCGTTCCGTGCTGTGCTTTTTCCGCTTATCGTGATCGGCATTATCGTGGTGTGGGTGCTTGGTACTATCTCGCTGTTCGGGTTTAAGATCTCACTGCTGAGTGGAATGATTCCACCCATCATCGTAGTGATCGGTATTCCCAATGCCATCTACCTGATGAATAAGTACCATACGGAGTTTGCGTCTCATGGAAACAAGATCCTGGCTATTAGCAGAGTGGTGCGAAAAGTTGGGTTGGCAACATTTCTTACCAACCTGACTACCGCTATTGGTTTCCTGGTGCTGCTTACCGCAGATATTACTATTCTTCGTGAGTTTGGTATTGTGGCGGGTATCAATGTGATGGCAACCTTTGTGGTAAGCCTCATACTTATTCCGGGAGTGTTTTCGTGGATGCCACCCCCTTCCGCAAAGCATTTGAAGCACCTGGAAGTAAAAGGTTTTGATAAGATGCTAGCCACGGTGGATTTGCTGGGGCATCGTC
>DAORAG010000021.1:0-16819 GCA_035344095.1 Cyclobacteriaceae bacterium
GTCAGGGAGAGCAGCTGAGTACACCTCTTGGGTAGAATCTTTTGCTAAGTAGTGAAGGTATTCCAGCCAGTGAATATTGGCGATTTCTGTCTCATCCATGTAAAATGAAGCCACAGATACTGTTCTTTCGATGTTGTCGCGATAGGACATCACATCTTCCTCAAAGGAACCCATAATGGCCCTTCCTCCCTCAATAAAAACTGTGTTTGGAGCGTCCGGTTGGCCTTCGAATGGACTTACCTCAAACCCGCCAGCGTCTTCATCATTGTAAGCCAGGCCTGTAGCTGTACTCAATTGCCCTGGATTGGTAGCGGTTGGTTTTCCGCCCCCTCCGCCTATTCCAAGCAATGAGCAAGACGAGATAACAACAGAGCCGCCAACTAAAAAAATAAGACCCCTGAAATACTTCATTTTATTCATAATAATAGTCAAAGCAACCGCTAATATATGTAGATAATTAGATGTTTTCCAAAGAGAAAGGATTTTATTGATGAATCCATGGTCTAAGTGAATTGGCCCGTCTTCAGGTTACTAAAACGGAAAAATGTCTCTTCGTATTGCTCAACTTGAGATTCTCTATTTGGGAACAACCCTCCCGTTTTGAATCCAACAAATCACTAAAAACCTCATAAATCGATCAGAAATGGTTATTGGCACGGTTGGCATCTTTATGGATCAAGAGGCACTATATAAAAGTGCAAAAATGAAAGTGTTAACCATCAAGGACTTTAAAGAGTTTTCATTCGACAAGAAGTGTGATGTCGTAACGATTTACTCAAACTATATCACTTATAGGGATTTGCCTCAAGGTAAAGCATACCTCTACCACACGGGTGCATTCTATATAGAAGTGATATATTCTTCTGTTCAGAAAAAAATTCTTCTGATCAATGCCTTTAATGATCAGAAGCAATTAGAACCTTATGCTGAAACGATCTCGCTTGCTGATTTGAACGTCTGACTGGACAAGGGCTGGAGTATCTCCAGCGCTTCGTCCACGGAGGAAATGTCTTCTATGGTCAAAATCAATTTGCCCGACATATCCTTGAGCTTACATTTTCTTGGATGCTTTTGAACGAACTCCAGGACCTTACCAAACACATCTGATTTAAAGTATTCATCTTTTCCAGAAATGAAGTAGGCCTTTAGTTTACCTGATTTCATTACGATTTTTTCAAAGCCTAACTCTTCTCCGAGCCACCTGAGCTGAACAGAATGAACAAGTTGGCCCACCGCATCAGGTATTGGGCCGAACCGATCCTTTAACGAGTCGCTGAACTTAAGCAAAGACTTTTCGTCCTTGATATTGTCAAGACTTGCATACAGCTGAAGACGCTCACTTGTGTTTGAAACATAGGTATCGGGGATCAGGATTTCTAAATCTGTTTCGATTGTACAATCCTGCACGAGTATTTTAACTTTTTCAGAAAGTTCTTGAGAAAACAGTTCCTTAAATTCCGTCTCCTTCAGTTCCTGAATGGCGTCATCCAGAATTTTATGATAGGTTTCAAAACCGAGATCATTGATGAAACCTGTCTGTTCTGCGCCAAGCAAATTACCCGCACCACGAATGTCGAGATCCCGCATAGCGACTTTAAACCCATCGCCTAAATCTGAAAACTCTTCCAATGCCGAAAGTCTTTTGCGTGAGTCGGATGAGAGTACAGAGGTTGGAGGCGTGAGTAAATAGCAATATGCTTTCTTGTTGGATCGGCCCACGCGACCGCGCATCTGGTGCAAGTCACTTAGACCAAACATATGAGCTTGGTTGATTATTATAGTGTTGGCATTAGGAATGTCAAGACCTGACTCTATGATATTGGTAGAAACCAGCACGTCATACTCACCATCGATAAATTTCACCATCACCTTTTCAAGTTTATTGCCCTCCATCTGTCCGTGTGCTATTCCGATCCTACTGTCTGGCACCAACTTGAAAATGATATTGGCTACTTGCTCTATGTCGCTCACGCGATTATGAACAAAAAACACTTGCCCGCCTCTGCTGAGCTCGTGGCTTACCGCATCTCTGATAACCTTCTCATCATAGGTATTGAGAACGGTTGTTACCGGTTGACGATTGGGTGGAGGAGTTGCTATGATGCTAAGGTCACGAGCACCCATTAATGAAAAATGAAGCGTTCTGGGAATAGGCGTGGCTGTTAACGTGAGCACATCAACACTTACTTTTAATTCTTTTAATCGGTCTTTTACCTTAACACCAAACTTTTGTTCTTCATCAATTACCAACAAACCCAGGTTGTTGAATTTGATGTCTTTGCTCACTAGCCGATGGGTTCCAATCACAATATTGACTTTACCATCGCCAACCTCCTTGACAATTGATTTTATCTCTTTATCGGACTTGAACCTCGACAGGTACTCAATCTTTACCGGAAAATTTGCAAGACGCTCTGAAAAAGTGCGATGGTGCTGCATAGCAAGAATGGTAGTAGGCACCAGCACCGCTACTTGTTTGCCTTCAGTTACGGCCTTGAACGCAGCCCGAACGGCCACTTCTGTTTTTCCAAAACCTACATCTCCGCAGACCAATCTATCCATTGGGTGAGGCGTCTCCATATCTTTCTTCACGTCTTCGGTGGCACTGGCTTGATCAGGGGTGTCTTCGTAGAGGAAAGAAGACTCAAGCTCGGCCTGCATAAAGCCGTCAGCAGCAAAAGCATACCCCGGGGCTTGTTTTCGTTTGGCGTAAAGATCAATGAGTTCTTTCGCAATATCTTTTACCTTCTTCTTGACCTTTGCCTTCTTGCTCTCCCATTCTCCGCTACCGAGTTTGCTGATTACAGGAGGCGTACCTTCCTTGCCCGAATATTTAGAAATTTTGTGAAGCGAGTGAATACTGACATACAGCATGTCGTCATCACGAAAGACAAGCCGAATGGCCTCTTGTTCTTTTCCGTTCACCTCTTTCTTCTCCAGACCAGCAAACTTGCCGATGCCATAATCAATGTGCGTGATAAAATCACCGGGTTGCAACGTCTGCAACTCGCGGAATGTCATCGATTTTGACTTCGAAAATTTTTCCTTTGAGCGATAGCGATGAAAACGTTCGAATATCTGGTGATCTGTATAGCAACCAATTTTTGTGTTGTGATCAACAAATCCTTGACGGAGTGGAAATTCTAGTGGTCGAAATTCAAGATCGGGATTGATCTCCTCAAAAATCTCCTGCAAGCGTTCCAGTTGCTTGGGTTGTTCTGCGGCAATAAAGTTGGTGTAGCCTTGCGCCTGCGCGTCAATCAAGGAGCTGGCCATCAGTTCAAAATTCTTATTGAATGACGCTTGCGCTGAAGAACTTAATTCGATGGTATGATCAGCATCGTTTTTGAATCGGCTTCCAAACTCAATCCGAACGAATTTGGAGAGGTTTTCATCAAAAGAGTCAGCAGTTTCGAAAAGTTGTTCGGGCTTTAGGCCAAGTTTGGCGTTGCCGCTGTCTCTTAGAATTTTGTCAAATCGTTGGCATGCCTTGTCGAAATTTTTGTTGAGCACATCGCCAACCAGCTCCAGGTCTTTGGCCCAAATGCGTGTGGAGGGAGAGATAAATTCAAGAAGTGATTGTCTTTCTTCCTGGATGAGCCGTGTCTGTACGTTAGGCATCAAGCTGATTTGATCCAAGACCTCTACCGAAAGTTGTGATCCGGGGTCAAAGCTGCGGATGCTTTCCACTTCATCGCCAAATAGCTCAATCCTGTACGGCAGGTCGTGAGCAAAAGAAAAAACATCAATGATACCTCCGCGAACAGCAAATTGACCGGCCTCATAAACAAAGTCGGCCTTCTCAAAATCATAAGTATGAAAAAACTCCTCTAGAAACTGGTTGTCAAGTTTTTCTCCCTTCTTGATTATGAATGTATTTGACGAAAGTGACTTTTTATTGATCACCTTTTCGACCAGAGCTTCGGGATATGTTACGATCACCTGTGAGTCAGGGTGGCTACTCAATAGCGTGAGGACTTCAGACCGCATCAGGATATTCGCATTCTCTGTCTCGTCATACTCGTATGGTCTCTTATATGACATAGGAAAAAAGAGAATCTCCTTTTCGCCAATAAGATTTTGAAGGTCATTGAGAAAGTATGCTGCCTCCTCTTTGTCGTGGAGTATGATAAGATGACTAGAGCGCGTGGCCTTGCGAACGGCTGAGAAAGTGACGGCATCCAGGCTGCCGCTGAGGTTTTTTACGTGAATGATTTCCGGCTTGGACGTACGAATCCTCTCGGCCAACGTTTGCACCAGGCCATCAGTTGAATAAATAGACAGAAAATCGTTCGCCCTCAAGCCTTCAAAATCAGGGATGCAAAGGTATCTGAATTGCAACTAACCGACAATATCAACACGTCACCCAGATGGATTGAATATTATATTATTAATAGAGAATTTTGACGCGCATGAGTTCTGTTCGTCTGTTCTGTTTGTTGTTGAGTTGTGCCTGCCTGATCTCCATGATTATTGGACTATTTAAACCCTGGCTACTGCTGTGGTGGGAAGATGTTCAAAACAGAAAGAAAATAATTTTGGTGTACGGCTCGCTATCACTGATCTTTTACCTGGCGTACGTGGTGATCGGGGTGATTACTTAATCCGCTCTGCAACGACAAGCCACCTCTTTTTTTCACCAGAGAATCCAATTACATATTGAGAGCCACCGTCTTTGAGGCCTAGTTTCTTTTTTAAAGCTACTGGTGTCATCGGGTAGTTGCGGGTGGTCACATTGGCCTGACCAGAAGAAATATATTTTGCTGCAGCAGCCTTATCAGGTTTGATCGTGTGCGCGACCTTGAAAATTTTACCCGGGAAATGTTCCTGAATTAAGTTTGATGTATATAAGTGAGTGCTAGGCGCCAATTTTTTTAAACCAAATCGTGAACACAATAATCGGAAGGCGCCAGCTTTGAGCAACGCTGCGCTGGGTTCGTAAAGGAAGGATTGGGGGTCGCTGAATGAAACACTCGCGTTGGTTTCTTCAGGTCGGGTGAATGTAAATTCATTTAACACTTCTCCTGAAGGGTCAAGATCAATTGCGTGTAATGTTGGTGTCTGCGCTTTGCTTTCAGAAATTTGGAACAATAACTCTTTGCATTCATTATCGGTGGAAACGATGTAAACCTGAGAGACATCATTAAGCTCATGAAGACCTAATGTAATATCGAGAAGCGGGGCTGCTTTGATAAGAATGGTTTTGAAATGCTTTTTTAGCGTAGGAAGAAGGGTAACTATATCCGGTTGACATTCTTGAAAACGGAAGACTTTACGTTGTAGCTCATCTCTGCGCGAAGGATCAATAAAGCAGGCATCCAGGTTTTTGTCTAATGAATTTAAAAAGTCTTCTGCCGACTGATGAATGTGTTCAATGTTCAACGCATTAAGTTCGCGATGATTGTGATGCACTAGCTCCAGCAGTTGCAGAACGGGTTCCAGGTAAATGACCTTGCGAAAAGTTTTGCTGAAAAAAAAGCTATCAACACCGAAGCCCCCGGTTAGATCCACGATCGTATCACCTTCAATAAGGTTTGATTTAAATATGGCTGTAGCTTGCGATGAAGACTGCTCGATATGTATGGCTGGTGGAAAAATGATGTTTTGGCACTGAAAGAACAGGGGAATTTTGTGTTTGACTTTTCGTCTTCCAATGATCTGTTGTACAATTTCCCGAATTGCTACTCCTGCGATGGACTTCTGCGAGAGAAGTAATTCCTCAACCTCATCATGCTCGTGTATTTTTATATAGGATTGAACTTCTGGTTGGAGGAGAGGATTCAATAGATTGATGTTTCGATTCGCTCCGTTAAAAATAGTATACTTGTAGTAGCTACGATATGTGCCACTACAGAATTTATACGTTTTTGTTGTTCGTCACGCTGCTGACCTCATGTGGCACATTACATGAGACTCCGAGATATCAATTCACGGATGACGAATACCAATATCGTCAGAAAAAGGATGCCTACCAGGTTGTTTATGTTGACAACCAGCTGGAGGAAGAAGACACGGTCCTAATTTACCCGGCACGAAAGGCGTTTTCACCAGTATTCCCTACCATCTCACCTGGAGTTGATCAGTACTTTTTGAGAAGATCATTTCATCTCAATCTGCTTACCATACCCTTTAAGTTCCGGCCAAGTGTAGAGGGTTTTCCAAGCCAGCTAAACTCATCATTTAATGGCGCACTTTTTTTTGGGTATCGATTGGATAAGTTTCGGTTACATTATAAATCAACTCCAGCTGGAATGAAAAGTGAATTGTTGCATTGGGGACTAAGTGGAGGTGTCTTTGGTGGATTTGGGTCAACCCCGGTGACACCATGGACAACTTCAAACAGAACAATGGATGAGTACAACGGATTTGTCCTAAGCCGTGGCGTGGCCGTTATGGGTTCAATCAACCGGCTCACAGTTGGTCTGGGTGTGGGCACCGATTACCTTACGGACAGGGACAAAGACATTTGGATCCACCAGAATAAAGCCTGGTATGGCCTCACCATTGGAATCAATCTTAATTAATCCCGATTACTCGTCTTCCTTGTTTTTCAAATAGCTTAGAAGATCATAGGATCCGTGGGTTACGATTTCAGAAGATGAGTCTTCTTCGGAGGGTAAAGTCACCTGACAATAGCCGGATTCGCAAATACCCCGATCCACTTCCACCATTTCATAGTCACGGCTCATTGCATTGCGCACAACAAAAACGAAGTCCTTTCCTTCGAAGGTGACGATCGCCTCTTCTGGTAGCGATGGCACTTCATTTTCACCTGATTCGAAAAGCGCGCTGAAATACATGCCCGGAATCAGACTGTCGTCTTCTTTTTCAAGATGGCCGTGAACGCTGACAGTTCTCTCCGGACTTATCTCTCTTCCAATCAAGTAAACTTTCGCAATCCTTTCTGTCGACTCGTTTGCGAGGCGAAGGCGAATTTTTTGCCCTATTTTGATTTTCATCACATCCTTTTCGAATACAAAGACTTCGGCATGAAGGTGGCGGGTATCAACAATCTTAAACAATACGTCCGCTGGATTCACAAATTTTCCTATGTTAACATGTACCTGCGTTACATAACCATCAATTGGCGCGTAAATATTGATGGTGTTTCGAATGTTGCCTTTCTCCAGCTCATCAGTATTAATATTTATGAGCTTTAGTTTTGATTGGAGACCATCAACTTTAGCCTTTGTGCCCAAATAGTTTGACTGTGCTTCCTGCAAGGTCTTTGTTGCATTGATGTTTTCTTTGGCCAGTTCTTCTTGTCGAGTATACTCCGCCTTATAGAAGTTCAACTTGCTTTTGCTTTCAAGATAATCTTGTTGAAGTTGGATGTAATCAGGATGCTCCATTATAGCGATGACCTGGCCTTTTTTTACATGCATACCTTGCAGCAAACTGGTTTGTTTTACAAAGCCACCCAATGTAGCTGACACAGTGACCATGTTTTGTGGAGGCACATCAAGTTGTCCGTTTGCCTTGATGGTGTTGCTCAATGTTCTCGGCTCTATCTTACCAAGCTCAAGACCGATGGTTTTTACTTGTGCTTCGGTGAGCTGTACGACATTTGAATCAGGAACGGCTTTTTTTCCCTGATCTATTGTTTCAGTCGTAGTGCTCGAACAAGCACCAAGGATAATAGATGCAATCGTGATTATTATTTTATGGTTGTTCATTAGTTATCGATTTACGGATTTACCTGTGAGGTAGTCCAGTTGAATGGATGATTGATTGTACTGATTTAAAATTTCCAGGTACCTGAACCTGATGTTCCTTGCCTGGTTTACAGCCTGTAAGAATTCCAGATAGCCGATTTCTCCTTCCGTGAATGCCCGCTGTGCTTGTCGTAGGATGAGCGAAGCATTTTGGTTGGCATTGGTTTGGTAAAATGAGAGGCTATTTCTGTTTTTTGCTAGCTCCAGTTGCGCACGCTGTAGCTCTCCTTCGATCTGATTCTGATAGAATCTGTATTTGTTTTCTGCGGCTTCCTGGTTCATCGCTGCTGCCTTGGTGCGGCTTTGCTGAGGTAAAAACCAAAGAGGAAACGCCAATCCAAGTTCAAACCCGGTGAACCGCTTGTTCTTATCAAAGAAGATATTTTGGTTGTCGATCTCCTGAAATCCAATAAGTGATTGCGTGAAGTAGCCTACTGTAATGTCTGGCAGGAATTTATTCCTGGCGACCCGTTTCGTTCTGTCAGCAATGGTCACTTCTTGTTGAATAAGGCGGAGCTGCGGATTGAAGTCGACAGACGGAGTAACTACTGCAGGATCGATTCGCATTAGCGAATCAGCAGGTACAATTTCAGATTGGCTATTCAATAGCGTTTGCAGCTGGCGCTGAAAGATCGCAATGTCCGATTCATTTTGCGAAAGCTGATTCTTTATTTCCATGGCTTGCGTTTCTGCTGTTGTCTTTTCCAGTAGCGTTCCTTCACCCACCCGGTAGCGCACCTGAGTAGCTATCGCAAAACGCGAAAACACACTATCCTGCAAAGTCAGCTCCTTATTTAGCGCTATCAGGTACGTGAGTTGATTGTAAACAGACCGGACCTGTCTGATCAGATCATTTTGAGTGATTGTGAGCTGTATCTCTGAACCCACGATGTTCGCCTGTGCCAATTTAGCTTCGCTTGCCATTGCTGTAGGGAAGGGAATAGTTTGACTGAGTGTGTAATTGTTGTCTTTCAGGATGGAGTTGAATTGTCCATGCATCCACATCAGATTGGTTTTCCCTAAATCAAAGGCCGTATTCTTTAGCTGCTTTTGTGCTGCCAATTGATACTCACCTGACTTCACCATCAGGTTGTTCTTCAAAGCTTCATCAATTGCCTGTTGTTGCGTTAAGGCTTGTTGAGCAAAACTTTGTGACCAGCAGGCCACAAACAGCAGAAGTGAATGAAGTATTTTCATTTTCTTGATCATTTTCTTTTTTCAAAATAGGTGTACAACACAGGGAGCACGACCAAAGTAAGAAGCGTGGCAGTAATCAATCCGCCAATAACAACAGTGGCCAATGGTCGCTGCACTTCTGCACCAGAAGACTGGGATAATGCCATTGGCAAAAACCCTAATGACGCAACAAGTGCGGTCATTATCACTGGTCGCAGCCTTACCTTTGTTCCCTGTAACACGATTTCATTGAGGTCAGTAAGGCCGCTCGCCTTAAGCCGGTTGAACTCTGAAATAAGCACGATGCCGTTAAGCACGGCCACTCCGAACAACGCAATGAAGCCTACTCCTGCGGAAATACTGAAAGGCATCCCGCGGAGCCATAGTGCTATGATCCCTCCGATGGCGGAAAGCGGAATCGCGGTATAAATCAGAAGCCCATGCCGGATGGAGTGGAATGTGAAATAGAGCATGAAGAAGATCAGAATTAGCGCTACGGGGACCGCTATGCCCAACCTTTGTTTGGCTTCCTGTAAATTCTTAAATGAACCTCCATAGGTGATATAGTAGCCAGGCTCAAAACGAATTTGATTTTCAATTTTTTTGCTGATGTTCTCTACAACGGATTGCACATCCGCGCCACGCACGTTAAATCCGACTATTACCCTTCGATGGGTATCATCCCGCTGGATTTGATTTGGCCCGATTTCAAGTTTGATCTCTGCAATTTGTTCAAGAGGAATCTGCAGACCGGATGAGGTAGTAACGTAGAGATTTCGCAAGTCATCGATGTTTTGCCTTTTTGCTTCAATCGTTCGAATAACAAGGTCAAAACGTCTTTCATCTTCGAAGACCAATCCGGCAACCTCTCCTGCGAAGCTTGTGCGAATGACCCTGTTCACTTCTTCAACGCTGAGACCAAAACGAGCAATCCTGGTGCGATCAAGGTGTATCACAATTTGAGGGAGTCCGTTGATAGGCTCTACATATATATCTTCAGCCCCCTGCACGGTGGCGGCTAATTTTCCAACTTCGTTGGCGTAGCGCTCCAACACATCTAGATTTTCACCATAGATTTTCATCACCACATCCTGGCGGGCACCAGTCATGAGCTCGTTGAATCTCATTTGGATAGGTTGTTGAAACCCGAATGTTGCCGTTGGAATATGGTGTCGGAGTTTTGCCCCAATTTTTTCAGCCATCTCCTCTCGGGAAGATGCACTTACCCACTCCCGTTTGTCTTTCAACACAACGATTACATCAATCACATCCATGGTCATTGGGTCAATTGGGATTTCAGAGGATCCAATTTTTCCAACTACTTTTTCTACTTCAGGGAAATTGTCAAGAACCACCCGCGCTGATTGTTGGGCAACTTCAATACTTTTAGAAAGCGAGCTACCGGTAAGCAGGCGAGTCTCAACAGCGAAGTCGCCTTCATCCAGTTGTGGGATGAATTCTCCTCCCAGACGAAAGAAAATCCCCAGACTGACTGCAAACATCAGGACCGAACCCGCGACTACAATCGCGCGCTGATGCAGAGCAAATCTGATAATCGGTGAGTATGCCCTCTGAAAGAAATGAATTATGCGGTCAGAGATATTTTCTTTCTGTTTGACGTTCTTGCTCAGCAGCAAAGATGAAATCATTGGGATATACGTGACGGAGAGAATCAGCGCTCCGATAATGGCGAAAGAAACTGTTTGTGCCATTGGGCGGAACATTTTTCCTTCAATGCCGACAAGGGTAAGGATAGGGAGATAGACAATAAGGATGATGATCTGTCCAAAGGCCGCTGATCTCATCATTTTCGATGCCGATGAACTGACCTCTTCGTCCATTTCGGCCTGGCTTAGCCTTCGAGCAATAGAGGATATTCCCAAGTGATGCATCGTTGCCTCGATGATGATGACAGCTCCATCGACAATTAGCCCAAAATCTATGGCGCCCAGGCTCATTAGGTTACCGGACACACCAAAGAAATTCATCATAATCACGGCAAACAGCATGGATAGAGGGATGACAGATGCTACGATGAGCCCCGCTCGAAGATTGCCCAGCATCAAAACCAAAACAAAGATCACTATCAGAGCACCTTCCGCAAGGTTCTTGGTGACCGTCCTGATTGCATTGTTGACGAGTTTGGTCCTATCGAGAAAGGGTTCGATAACAATTCCCTCGGGCAGCGTAGTTTGAATTTTTGCGATTCGTTCTTTGATCCGTTTTATTACTGCCGAGGAGTTGGCTCCCTTAAGCATCATGACGATCGCACCAGCCACCTCGCCTTTGTCATTGTAGGTCATAGCGCCATAGCGATTAGCATGGCCAAATTGCACTGTAGCTACATCCCGAATTTGGATTGGTAAGCCATCTGACTTGATGCGGATAGGAATGGTTAGAATCTCTTCGAAGTCATTTACAAGGCCTTCACTTCTAATGAAGTATGCATTGGGATTTTTGTCTATGTAGGAGCCACCAGTATTTTGATTATTTTTTTCCAACGCAAGAAAGATTTCAGATATACTGACTTCCATGCTCCTTAGCTTTTCGGGATCTACAGCGATCTCGTATTGTTTGACGTATCCACCAAAGCTGCTCACATCGGCAACTCCTTCCGTACCCAACAATTGCCTTCTTACAATCCAGTCCTGTATCGTTCGCAGGTCATTTCCATCAAACTTGCCTTCGAATCCTGTCTTCGGCCGGATAATATATTGGTAGATCTCACCGAGTCCCGTTGTCAAGGGTGCCAGCTCAGGGCTCCCGGCTCCGGCAGGAATCTGATTCTTTGCCTGACCAAGCCGTTCATTGACTTGTTGTCTGGCCCAATAGACGTCAATGTCGTCTGTGAAAACAATGGTTACAATTGAGAGCCCAAAACGTGAGAAGGAACGAATCTCTGTAATGCCAGGAATGGTAGCCATGGTTTGCTCCACGGGGAATGTAACCAGGCGCTCAATATCTGGCGCAGCAAGAGATGGTGAGACAGTAATAACCTGCACCTGATTATTGGTAATATCAGGAACAGCGTCAATCGGCAGTTGCGTGACGGAATATCCGCCCCAAACAATAAGCCCAAATGTTAGTATTCCAATCAGGAATTTATTCCTGATTGAAAAAGAAATTATGCTGTTTAGCATGAAGAAAAGAATAATGAGTAAAACATTAATCAATGACGATAATGAGCCATGGCTTTACCGTCAGATTTAAATTAAAATGTTGCTACTGATTATCCCTTTCGAGGTGGCTGAAAGATGGACTGGTGAAACTCCGAAGAAAAGATAGGGTGATAAAAGTTGGTGTAGCTCACCGCTGTTTCATCCAGCTCAATTGCCGGATTTTGTCTTTCTGTCAGAAATATGGTTGAATGAATCGAAGTGTGATCCGGTGCTTTAAAGGGCAAACCTTTATGTTGTTCGTGCTCCTCCTTGTCGTGTTCTTCGGCCAGTGTGCCATAGTGTAGATCAAAAAATTCGCTCGCAGAAAATTTTGAATCCTTTGATTTGTGCTGATTGTAGTGCTGAAGCAGGTACGGTACTTTCACCAGGTCATGAAGATCTGTGAGGCTTCCGACAGCCACCACTATTGTTAGCAGTATGGATACTAGTTTTTGCAAGGCTTCAAAAATAGCCGACTTAAATACAATATTTAGTCAAAAATTGTTCAGGCGGCAGTAATTTCTATTTGGATCAATTCTAACTAAAGAGGTTGAGGTTTCCGCCTTTGCGGAACCTGGTCAGATCCATTGGCGGCATCGCCTTTCCGGTAAAGTATTTCTTCTTAGCGATTCGATAAAGTTGGTGAATTGCTGAAGCGATATTTCCTTCACCGGCCATACGCCTTCCAAAAACTGAGTCGTTTACATTTCCCCCATGTAAATCGCTGATTTGGTTCCAGACCTTTTCGAACCGATCGGGAAAATTTTTTCGCAGCCAGTCCTCGAAAATTTTACCTATTGATCCATTCAGCCTCACCACCGTCATACCACATGCCACAGCGCCATGTGCTGCAGCCACTTTATAGATATCGGGTATCTCGTGGTGATTAAGGCCTGGAATGATGGGCGCACTCATTACCCCAGTCGGTATGCCCGCCTTTGAGAGGGCTTCAATGGTCTCCATGCGTTTTATACCGCTGGCTGTCCTCGGCTCCATCATTCTCCGCAAACTTTCATTAAGTGTGGTTACGGAAATCATGACGTTGACGAGATTTGCCTTGGCCAGATCTTGAAGGATATCAATATCTCTTTGGATTAATCCATTTTTTGTGATGATCCCCACCGGATGCTGATATTTCAATAATACCTCGAGCATTCGCCTGGTTATTTTCAATTTTTGCTCCTGCGGTTGGTAGCAGTCTGTATTCCCTGAAAGCATGATGGGCACAGCGTTCCAGCTTGGCTGGAGCAAATGTCGCTCGAGAAGTTCCGGTGCGTCTTGCTTAACAATGATTTTGGTTTCAAAATCCAGACCTGCACTAAACCCATAATACTCGTGCGTGTTGCGGGCATAACAATAGATACAACCATGCTCGCACCCTTGATACGGATTCATCGAATAGCCAAATCCCAGGTCGGGACTCGTTATCTTGTTGACAATCTTTTTTGGATTCTCGTGGAACACTTGAGTTTGCGGGACATCCTGCAACTGTTCATCGAGGCCCTCAATGTGGTCAGTAGTATATTGACTGGCAAGAAATCGGTTAGCGGTCTTAATTTGCGCTCCTCTGCCTTTTATGTAACCCTCGTTCACGGCACAATATACTAAATAAATTAGCATATAATTGAGAAAAAAGCTGGAATACATACCCCCTGAGGCCGTGGAGCTAAATCTACTAGCAGGCTCCAGTCTGTCAATCTTCATCTTAAGGGAGGATCAGAACCATGCTTTGGTTTCAGGAAATAAGTGGTGGAAATTGAAACATAACCTGGCGGCAGCGGCTGCAGCAGGCCACGAAACGCTGTTGACTTTCGGTGGAGCATATTCAAATCACCTGTATGCAACGGCTGCTGCGGCTCAAGAGATGGGTTTCAAAAGCATTGGTGTGGTGAGGGGAGAGAGAACTGTGCCGCTTAACCAGACTTTGTCGTTTGCTGAAAAGCAAGGAATGCATTTGGAATATGTCAATCGCGAGCATTATCGTCATAAAACAGAAACGGATTTTATTGAATCATTAAAGGATAAGTTTGGTGACTTCTATCTGATACCTGAAGGGGGAACCAATGAATTGGCAATCAAAGGTGTGGAGGAATGGGGGTCGCAACTGCTGAAAAATCATGATTTTGATTATTTGATTTTACCAGTGGGCACCGGAGGCACAATCGCTGGATTGATCAACGCACTACCCCAGAAAAAAATAATAGGTATTTCCTCGCTAAAGGGAGGATCATTTTTGCAGAGAGAAATTCAGCAGTGGCTGAAAACTGATTCAAAGAACTGGCAAATCGAAACGTCATTTCACTTTGGTGGGTATGGTAAAGTGAACCGGCAGCTAATTGATTTTATCACTCGCTTTGAATCCGACCATGGCATACCGCTTGATCCGGTTTATACCGGAAAGATGATGTTTGGATCACTGGAATTAATCAAGCGTGGTGCCATTGAGAACAATTCAAAAATTCTGGTTCTCCACACCGGTGGCCTTCAAGGGCGAGCTGGCTTTAATTTCTGATTACACCTTTCATTCTTGAAATAAAAGGCAAGCGACCTGCAGGTTCTGGAAGCGTACCGCTTTCTCGTGCTGCTTTTACCCCTTCTACTGTGTAAAACGCTGTGGGCAAAGTCTTTTTAAGGTTTAGCAATAGATCATCGAGTCGTTCGCGATCAAGCACGCTGAAGGTTACGCTTTCCTCTCCGTCCGGTCCGAACGCCTCAATTTTTGTGTAACGAATTTTACGTGTGTTCAGATAATTGAAAAATTCAGAGGTGTCCTTCCTGGTGATTATTCTGACAACCACTTTTCCGTAAGCAATTTTTTCTTCGATGATCATCCCCACAAAAATTCCACTTGCGAATCCTGCCGGGTAGGCGATGTAACAAATCCAGTTATCCAAATGAGCAAAAATCTGTCGGATGGCCATCAGCCATATAAACGCTTCGAAAAATCCGAGCATCGTTGATGTGAACCTACGACCACCAAGCATATAAATGATCCTGACAGTATTGATAGAGACATCGCAAATACGTGCCAGAAAAATCAGTAATGGTAAAATGAGAAAACTGAATATAGTGTCTGAAAAGCCGAGCGTTTCAACGAAAAATGAATCCATGAAGCGAAATTATTACTTAAAAGCATGAGATAACAGGGATATGATGTGGGCAGTGACTATCTTTTCATAACAGGTCGGATAGTCCGTTGCCTGGCTGAACGAAATCGCCAACCATGAGATCATCCCTTTTCATTTCTTCTCTAATGATGTTAACCAGCCTAAGCTTTGCGCAAGAAGTTGGGCTGAAGCCGATCGCCAAGGAAATTACTGCAGAAATGAATTTTGATCCCTTTTCCGGGAATGCACTGAGCATTAACTACCTCCGCTTCCGAATGTTTGCATCAGACAGGAGTGCCTATCGGATGGGGTTCGCAGCGTCATTGCGGTCGGAGGAGCCACAGTCTGACTTAAAGCGGAGTTATTTTGAGTTTAACATTCGGCCAGGTTATGAAAAACATTTTGCAGGCACCGAACGACTTTCACCGTATGTTGCAGCAGAGCTGGATATCGCCATTAAAAAATCCAAGGTCACAAATGATGCCGGGGGTACGTTTACGGAAATCAATGGTGCCTGGTCTGACAACGGGTTGGAAAGAGGATTTACCCGAATTGGCGTCAATTTAATTGCTGGTACCGACTTCTATTTTGCAAAACACTTTTATGTGGGGACTGAATTCGGATTTGGGTTGCAAAGTGTCTCTAGCAGCGATATTGAAATAACCTTTACAGGAGGAAACACGGTGCAGAACAATGGCGGCAGGACTCTACAAATTGGGCCGAACTTCAATAGTTCCATTCGTCTTGGTTTTGTTTTTTAAAGATGAAAAAGGGTTCGATCCTATTGATAATATTTATTTCCGGTTGCTCAGTTGGCGGAGGAGGCCTTGTAGATCCCCCATCACCCAATGCTTTTTCAAGAGTAACAGAACAAACTTTGATCGAGTTATTTCAGTCGGCAGAGAGGACTTTCTCGTCACTTGATGATGGAACCAATTTTTCTACCAGTCAGGAATGTGCGAACAGCAATAATCTCGTGATCAACAATGAAGAGGTCAGGTTAACCCGGTTCAATACACAAGTCGAAGAGTTTGGCACTAATTATTTTGCCTTCGACAATGAAGGAAGGTATGCTGTAGTGGTATCCGTAGCGGAGCGAGGTTCGAGTCAGTATCCTGTGTCGGAGTTTGTTTTGTTTGGAAATGATATTCTGATTTATCGCCTTAGGCCTGTTGGCCAGGACTCATTTAGAATTTTTACTATCCACAGTCTAGTCAACACGCCTCGGTTTATCCAAGTCTGTGAGAGCTCTAAAGGTCCGGTATTTTCTGGTAATGATTTAAGCTTTAACAGATTGTCGTCAACGGTATCGCTTAACTTTAGAGGAAAATCAAACTAACTAAACAAGTCGGCAATCACATCGCTGAGCTTGCTGAATGACTTGATTGCTATTTTTGACTTCTTCAAGTCTATTGACTTTTGATTGTACTTTGAAATGTAGATCTCCTCAAACCCCAATTTCTCAGCTTCTGATATTCTTTGATCGATTCGATTAACAGCCCTTAGTTCACCGCCCAGTCCTATTTCTGCTGCAAAAGCGGTCTTATCGGAAACGGGAATTTCTTCCATCGAACTAATAATTGATATACAAACCGCCAGATCAATCGCAGGGTCTTCCACTTTGATTCCGCCTGCCATATTCACAAACACATCTTGTGTACCC
>DAORAG010000022.1:0-16232 GCA_035344095.1 Cyclobacteriaceae bacterium
TGGACGATCTACCCCCCATTGAGTGTGTTGCCTCAAGCAATGTCGGGTTCCGGACTTGGAATGACGTTGTGGCTGGTGTCGATGGCTCTATTTATTGTGAGCTCGCTATTGGGTGGTATTAACTACATCACCACAGTGATCAATATGCGTACCAAGGGGATGTCTTTCTCAAGGCTTCCATTGACTGTTTGGGCGTTCTTCTTCACAGCGATCATTGGCGTGTTGTCATTTCCGGTACTTTTCGCAGCCGCTTTGCTTCTAATATTTGATCGAAGTTTCGGCACTAGCTTTTACCTGTCCGATATCTACATCAATGGTGAGGCATTGCCGAATCAGGGAGGAAGTCCGGTACTATTCCAACACTTGTTTTGGTTCTTGGGTCACCCGGAGGTGTATATCGTGATATTGCCTTCATTGGGGATAACTTCAGAGATCATTGCAACCAATTCGCGCAAGCCGATCTTTGGATACAAGGCGATGGTGGGATCAATCCTCTTCATTACGATTCTTTCATTCGTAGTGTGGGCGCACCACATGTTCGTTACTGGTATGAACCCATTCCTGGGATCAATCTTCACGTTGCTGACATTGATTATTGCGGTGCCATCTGCTGTTAAGATATTTAACTATGTAACTACTCTCTGGAAGGGAAACATCATATTCACTCCGGCCATGTTGTTCTCTATTGGTCTGGTATCGTTCTTCCTTTCAGGTGGTATCACCGGAATTTTCCTTGGAAACTCTGCTGTAGACATTCAGCTTCACGACACCTATTTCGTAGTAGCACACTTTCACCTTGTAATGGGTAGCGCCTCATTCTTTGGAATGTTGGCTGGTGTGTACCATTGGTTCCCTAAGATGTTTGGCAGAATGATGGACGATCGCCTTGGAAAGATTCACTTCTGGATCACGTTCATCGGGGTGTACCTTGTGTTCTTCCCAATGCACTATATCGGAATCGCAGGTTTCCCTCGTAGATATTATTCATGGACCAACTTTGAACTCTTCAATTCGTTTGCAGACCTCAACATGTTGGTAAGTACTGCGGCCATCCTGACGTTGTCAGCGCAGTTTATATTCCTGTTCAATTTCTTCTACAGTATTTTCAGAGGAAAAGTAGCGCCTGCCAATCCATGGAAATCAAATTCACTGGAGTGGACAACACCTCGTCATCCTGGTCACGGAAACTGGCCTGGTGAAATCCCAACTGTCTATCGTTGGCCTTATGACTATAGCAAGCCAGGCGCTAAGGACGATTATATTCCTCAAACCGTTCCCTATTCTGAAACACCTGAATCCAATCTGCCTCATGAGAATGATCTCATCAAATTGGAAATGGAAGATAGCGGGGCGATTGTTGTAGAGGATAAAAAACACTAACAGAGGTTCAATCCAACATATTGAGCCAGCCAGCAACCAAGGGGTTTCGTAAGCTATGCTTTGCCACCTTGGTTGCTGTTTATTTTTTGATAATGGTTGGTGGCGTGGTACGCAGTACCGGCTCTGGAATGGGATGCCCGGACTGGCCAACGTGCTTCGGGAAGATCGTTCCACCTACCTCGGCAGAGCAGTTACCTTCTGATTATAAAGAATTCTACTCAGCATATCGGCACGCGAAAAATGTAAAGTTTGCCAAATACTTGTCTTTGATAGGTCTGGATGAGACTGCTGATCAACTGTTGGACGATGAAAGCATCAGAGAGGAAGCAGATTTTAACGCAACGAAGACCTGGGTAGAGTACATTAATCGATTGGTTGGAGTGGCGGTTGGTCTGCTGATCATTGCGTTGGTGTGGAAAGCACTTCCACTACGAACTACCCATCGCAGGGTATTTTTGTTTTCTGTGCTCACTCTGGTCACAGTTATCATTCAGGGCTGGTTTGGTTCCATTGTTGTGTCAACAAATCTCACCACCTGGACAATCACTATCCATATGTTTCTCGCGCTGGTAATCGTGGCATTTCTGATTTACATGTTGCACCTTGTTGAATCTACTTCAGTAAAGGCAAGTGCAGGAACAAAGTGGCTGCTGATTATTTGCATGCTTTTACTACTTGTTCAGACGTTTTTGGGAACGGAGGTTCGATCCTTGATTGATACGCTGGCGGGTACCGTAATTCCTCGTTCTCGATGGGTGGAGGCGCTTGGCCTTGAGTTTGTGGTACACCGGTCATTTTCATGGTCGGTTTTGATAGTGCACGTTATTTTGCTGATCAGAATTAGAAAAACTACGGGGGACAAAATTTTCCCTCTAACCCTAATAATTTTAATTTTGGGGGCCATATTGACGGGTACGGGAATGGCCTACTTCGGAGTGCCAGCATTCCTTCAACCGCTCCATTTGGTTCTCGCCACTCTCATATTTGGAGTGCAGTTAAAACTGTACTTCCGGATGAACACAGGGAGCGATTTGATGTTTAATAAAGCGTAATGACACCATTTCAAGTACAGCAACTTACTGGGTTTTCTTTGGTAGCCGCCAAAGTGAAAGCTTTTATGGAGTTGCTTAAAATCCGGTTGTCACTCCTTGTGGCATTTTCCTGTGCTTTTGGATATGCACTAGCCGCCCGTGGTGATATCAGCTGGACTTCTTTAATGATGGTTACGCTGGCGGGATTTCTTCTTTCGGGTGCTTCAGTATGTGTTAATCAAATTTTGGAAAAAGATTTGGACAAACTGATGAACAGAACCATGAATCGCCCGCTTCCAACGCAGCGTTTGAATACTCAGGAGGCCACATGGTTTGCGATCGTGTGTGGATTGCTGAGCGTATGGGTACTATGGAATTATACCAATCCACTGACAGTGGCGCTGTCTGTGTTGTCAATGGTGTTATACAGTTTTGTTTACACACCTCTAAAACGTGTCGGACCAATTGCAGTATTTGTTGGCGCTATTCCTGGAGCACTTCCTCCGCTTCTCGGCTGGATAGCCGCGACCGGGCAAATTACGCATGAAGCGTTGATCATTTTTGGCATCCAATTCATATGGCAGTTTCCGCATTTTTGGGCGATTGCCTGGGTAGCCGATGACGACTACCAAAAGGCTGGGTTCAAACTGCTCCCATCGAGAGAAGGAAAGAACATTAACACAGTGATTCAGATTATGGTCTATACCATGTTTCTGATACCGCTGGGTCTGCTTCCTGCATTGTTCGGGATTACCGGCATCAACTCTGCTGTGGTGGCAACAGTTTGTGGTGTGGCCTTCTTTGCGCAAACATTTTCGCTTATGAAAACAGGAAGCCGCCAATCAGCGTTAAGAATTATGTTTGGATCGTTTTTATATCTACCTATTGTGCAGATAGCGTACTTGTTGGATAAAGTGAATTAGATATGACTACTGAGTTTAAGATTGTTGAAGAACCTAAGAAACCATTATCCATGCATCCGAAGAAGTTCGCGATGTGGATATTTGTGGCGACTGTAGGGATGCTTTTTGCCGCTCTTACATCAGCCTATATTGTAAGGCAGGCTGAGGGCAATTGGCTGTATTTTAACCTGCCTACTTTACTTAATTGGACCACTGCCGTTATTCTGTTAAGTAGTGTGTCAATGCAATTGGCCTATTGGTCAGCAAAAAAAGACCTGCTCGATCGGGTAAAATTATGGATATCGGTAACGATGGTTCTGGGATTGGTTTTTTTGGTAGGCCAATTTCTGGCCTGGCAAGATCTGGTGGCTCACAATGTCTATTTTGTAGGCAATCCATCGGGCTCTTTTCTCTACGTAATTACCGGTCTACACGGCCTTCATATCATCAGCGCCATCATTTACCTGGTCATTGTAATGGTGTCGGCATATCGGTTTAAAATCCACTCCAGGAGCCTTGCACAGATAGAAATGTGCGCTACATATTGGCATTTTTTGGGCGGACTTTGGCTATATTTGTTCATCTTTCTAATATTGAATCGATAACCTAAATCTAACTATGGCACATACTTCAGCCGCTACGGTAGCACCTGGTAGAAGCGTTTGGGACGGAGGGGTTTCACCGATGGGCGCCAGCTATGGAAAGCTCATGATGTGGTTTTTCTTGCTGTCCGATGCGTTCACTTTTTCGGGTCTTCTCATTACCTACGGATTAATTCGTTCTGCTCACCCGGGGTATGCTGGCGAAGTTGAAGCCTTTACATTCTCTACCGAGTACTGGCCCGTTCCAGAAAAGGTATTTGAAGCTGTTCCCTTCTTGCATGGCGTAGAGCTGCCCCTTGTGTTTGTGGGTATCATGACCTTCATTTTGATCATGAGCAGCGTGACAATGGTATTGGCTGTGGAAGCTGGCCACAGAATGGATAGAAAAGCAGTTGAGAAATGGATGCTGTGGACAATTCTTGGTGGTATTACTTTTCTTGCATGCCAGGCATGGGAGTGGACGCACTTTATCGTTGGTACTGACACACCAACACTTGTCAAGGATTTTGTAAACGGTGAGTGGGTAACCAAAGAAGTATTCGGAGCTAATCTTAGAATTAACCAATATGGTCCCCAGGACTTCGCGGACTTTTTCTTTTTCATTACGGGATTCCACGGATTTCACGTGTTTAGCGGTGTGATGTTGAATTTCTTGATCTATTATAACACAGTAACCGGAGTTTATGACCGCAGAGGTCATTATGAGATGGTGGAGAAGGTCGGTTTGTACTGGCACTTTGTAGACCTTGTGTGGGTGTTCGTGTTTACTTTCTTTTATCTTGTTTAATCTAATTCAATAGCGATACAATGGCGCATGCACAAGAACCTCAAGTAACCGTAATTCCTCCTGACAAAGAGAAAATTAAGAAACTTTGGACTGTTGCGGGTATTCTACTTTTCGTTACGATTATTGAATTTATCATTGCTTTCACAATGGGTCACGGGACGCTTAAAACCGCCATCTTCGTTGGTCTTACAATCGTGAAAGCAGCCTACATAGTAGGTGAATTTATGCACTTGCGTTATGAGGTGAAGGTATTGCTTTGGTCAATACTCATTCCGATGATTTTTGTGGTGTGGATGCTTGTTGCATTTGTGTATGAAGGAATGAAATTCTCAGAAATAAACTTTTAAAGTTCTATAAACCGAAAGGGAAGGCTAAGGTGAATAACTTTAGCCTTCTTTTTTTGTTACAATGAAGGTGAAGTCGATACTCTTGGTGTTTGCTTTGGCGCTGCCAGTGTCCATATTTGTTTTTCTCTATCTGTTCGGAGAAAACAAATTCGAGGTGCCGGTTTATTTTCAGGAGTCAGTCATGGCTCCAAGTGAGTGCAATGACACCTATAAGATTCCCTACACAGTTGATCGTTCCACGATTCCTTTAAATGGGACAAACGTGTTATTCTTTACGAAGGGGCTGGGTAGGGATGTGCTGAAGGAGTCAATTTTTCAGCTAAACAGAGTTAATAATGAGCTCCATGCTCCTGTCACCTTGACTTTGGTAAGTGTCGATTCATTGGAGTTAGGCGGGTTGGAGAATTTCGTGCAGATGGAGGATGGGGCATACAAGCAAGAGAGTAATTGTGTATTCATGACCAATACGAACAGGTTGGTGTTGGTAGACAGCCTCAAGAGGATCAGAGGTTTTTACAAAGAAGGCTCAATGAAGGAGATAGATCGTTTAATTTTGGAACTTAAAATTCTTCTCAACGAATATTAGTACGGATGGCCCAGGAACCTTACAAGAAGCTGATCATTGTTTTATCGATTGTGATCCCCCTTGCTGTAGCTCTTTTGTTTCAGGTAAAAATTGAAGGGTACGACTTTAGTTTCCTTCCGCCAATCTATGCCACCATTAATGGCGTTACTGCCGTTCTGCTAATACTGGCAGTTTGGGCAATTAAGAATAAAAAGAGAACACTGCACGAAAGGCTTATGAAAGTTAGCCTTTCACTGTCAGCACTTTTTCTTGTGATGTATGTGTTGTATCACATTACTTCTGACTCAACCCCCTATGGAGGAGAAGGCCCGGTGAAATATTTGTATTATTTCATCCTGATAACGCACATTTTACTATCAATAGCTGTTGTACCATTGGTATTGTTTACGCTCAGTAGAGCACTTTCGGCCAATTTTGAGAAACATAAGGCGTTGGCTAAATTTACATTTCCAATCTGGCTCTATGTAGCTGTTACTGGGGTAGTAGTTTACTTGATGATTAGTCCGTATTATTAATAATGAAGTCGAAGTTGCTCACACTGGTTTTTCTTTTAGTCACTTTGAGTGATTCCTTTTCTCAGTGCGCTATGTGCAGAGCTACCCTTGAGAACAATGTTAGCAATGGGAATCCCGGTATTGCGGCAGGCATTAACTTCGGAATAATGTATTTGTTTTTTGCACCCTATGTGGCAGTGGCTGCTGTGGCTTTCTTCTGGTTCAAAACAAGCAGATCTAATGCGAGAAATAACTTGGGCAAACGGCCTGTCCTCCGGTAAGTGCCCGCGTTGCCGGAACGGCAGTATTTTTAAGACATCAATGTTTGACCTGAGAGGGTTTTGGAAGATGAATACCCATTGTGAACATTGCGGCTCTACTTTCGAACCAGAACCTGGTTTCTATTTTGGGGCGATGTTCGTGAGCTATGCTATCAATGTTGCGCTCTTCGTGGCCATTGGAATTGCATTGTATGTCCTTGGTAATCCACAAGACTGGGTCTACATCATGGCCATTATTTTTGGGGCGATCATTTTCACGCCATTTTCATTTCGTTATTCGCGCATCTTGTTTCTCTATTTCTTTGGGGGGATTCACTATGACCCAACGCTGAAATAGCATACTTGGAACTGTTTTTGTTAACTTGATTGATTATCTGTCAATCAATGCGTTACCGCAAAATTATATTGACTTTTGGTGCCGGTGTCTTAATGTTGACTGCCGGATATTTCACTTCAAAGTTTGAGGGTTTCACCTCTGACGATCTTGCTTCAACTATCCAACAGAATCTCCTCACTAACATTCAGCAGATAGAAGAGCAGGGAAATCGCATAATCAATCAAGAGGAGGGTGCGTGGCAAAATTCTGCGTTCTCATTTTTCCTGATGGACAGCGTGAAAATATTGAGATGGAATAGCAATATTTTCGTTCCCGATGTCCGAACGGTCCAGGATGATTTTGAGCTTCGATTGTTACAATGGCCCCGCGGCACATTTTTACTGAGAAAATGGAAAAAAGAAGGCGCAAATTTCCTGCTAGCCGTCCTGCCTCTTCAGGATCGATACAAGATCAACAACCGGTACCTGATATCTGGGTTCAACAAGCAAATCTTTCCAATTCAATCTATCGCCATTACCGATCAGGTAGATGAGGGGTATCCCTTTCTTTGGAAAGGTAAATATCTTTTTAGTTTGACCATTCTGTCATTGCCAGATAGCAAGATGTCGGTCTTTTCAATACTGCTGTTTGGTATTGGATTGATATTGTCTGTTGGTGCAATTATTTTCTTTGCACACCATTTTCATCGAAGGAAAGAGCACGGTTTAGCATTATTGATATTGATTTTGTTTTTTATTGGTGGCCGTATCCTTATGTTGATTTTGTCGGATTCTCCAGACGTTCCACTTTTCGACCCGGTCAACTTTGCATCATCTGCCTTCAATCGTTCGATTGGTGATTTGCTGCTGAACGCATTGATTGTAATGGTACCTATTTCGTATTTGTTCTTCAACTATCATAAGTTCAAACTCACGTCATCAATACTTAGAGTTGAAAGCAAGCCAGTCAGGAGCCTTGTTACGGTGCTGATATTGGCCGCTGGCATGGCTTCATTCCTTTATCCATTCCTTTTCTTTGAAACGCTGTTTCACAACTCGGCTATCTCAATAGACATCACTCAGTCGATTGCGTTCGGCTGGGTGCGTATCGTAGCCTATTTGTCTATAATAGTAGGCTGCGCGTCAGGTTTTATGATGAGCCATCTACTTTTGAGACTAGGGTCCAAAATGGCGGGTAGTTTTCAGTCCTTCATTGCAAGCGTCTTGCTGGCAGCGACTTTGTTTTTTCTTGTTTCTCTTTTTTCTGGCAAGGCGTATTCAATACCGATTGTGGTCAGTACCTTATTTTTCTGCGCGGTATACTTTTCAAATTTGAATAAAAGTCTTCACAGGACGAGCTATACTACTTTTCTCTATGTCTTCTTAGCAATTATTGCTTTCTCAACTCAAGGGGCTTTATCTATTAAAAAGTTCATGATTGAAGACAAGATTAATTCTCAGTTCCGATTTGCTTCAACGTTCCTGGCGGAGCGTGATTTTTTGGGCGAATTCCTTTTAAATGAAAGCGTCAATAGAATCAGTTCCGACCCCTTCGTTCAAACCAGACTGGGAAGCCCTTTCCTGAATAAATCCGCAGTAAGGCAAAAGGTGAAACAGATTTATCTAAACTCATATTTTGACCGATACGATGTGAAAATATACTTGTTCAATTCGGCCGGTGTGTCATTTGACAACGCCACCAGCCAAACTTTTGCTCAACTTATCACACAATTTCAAAATGAGGCTAGCAGGACCAATTTTGAGGGAATCTTTTATCTGAGAGATATCACTCCTGAGACGACCAAGAGATACCTCGCTGTAGTGCCTGTGAACCGGTTTGGTGGAGTGATTGGCTATGTGGTACTGGACCTTTCTCAAAAGAGAGTAATTCCAAGAAACGTATTTCCGGAACTTTTGCTTGATGATAGATTCATTCAGTATTTTAAGAACAGAGATTTTAGTTATGCGGTTTTTTCAAAGGGAGAAGTAAAAAGTAGTTTTGGTTCTTTTCCCTTCGAAAAGGATTTCAGTAAAGGCGATCTTGCTAACCCCCAATTGTTTAGTGAAGGGCTTATCAAAGCTGACTTTATTCATGTGGGTATAGCTGATGATTCAGAGAAGATTACTGTGGTTTCATCACCTGGCTACCCGTGGTTGCGAATAGCGACAAATTTTTCCTTTCTTTTTGTAGTTGGATTATTACTGGTCTTGCTGGCACTTATGGTGTTTGGCCTGGTGTCATTGTATAGAAAGCGGCCGCTCAATTATTCTGCGCGGATACAACTATATGTCTACCTCGCGTTTGTGCTTCCTCTCGTCTTGGTTAGTCTCACCACGCTGGGGTTGATAGGTCGCTCTGCTGAGACTCAGTTGAATGAAGAGTACCTTGATCGATCAGTTGCGTTAGGGGAGCGCTTGTCTCCCTTATTGGACACATTACAGCTGGAGAATGGTGTATCCGGAGATGGATTGGACAGCAAATTGATTGATTTGTCAAGACTGGCAAACGTTGATGCGTCAGTATTTAACACCGATGGCAAACTCATGGCCTCAAGTCAGCCATTGATATATGAGGACCGGATACTGTCGACTTTGGTTAATCGAAACGCATTCGAAAGAATAGTGGAAGGGGGGCAACAATCGTTTATTACTAATGAAAGAATCGGGTCGCTAACTTACAATTCATCTTATTCTGCCCTAAAATCGCCAGATTCCGGGAACCTGATTGGGATATTGAGTATACCATTCTTCGAATCTGCAACATCGCTTGAGCGCACTCAAATTAATGCGATGGCCAACATCATCAATATTTTCACCATTGTTTTTATTCTATTCTCGATGCTGTCCTTCTTTGCTGTTCGGTGGCTTACGTTTCCCTTACAGTTTATCACCCGTACACTTCAGCGCACGACACTTACGGGCGAGAACAAACCGCTTACGTGGAGTTCTGATGATGAAATAGGGCTGATGGTAAATGAATACAACAGGATGGTTGAAAATCTTGAAAAAAGCAAGATTGAACTATCTCGGGCTCAAAAAGAGTCAGCGTGGAGGGAAATTGCTAAGCAAGTGGCTCACGAGGTTAAGAACCCACTTACACCTATGAAACTTACACTCCAACAAATGGAGTATGCAATCGCTAATGATGGATTGTCCAAAGAAAAGATAAAGGCATCTCTCGAAATGCTTTTGCAACAAGTTGAAATCCTCAATGATATTGCCGCTTCATTTAGTGCATTTGCCAGAATGCCCGCACCGATTCTGGAACGAATAGACATTACCAAGACGCTTGCTCATTCTGTCAACCTTCATCGCGGACAAGGGGGAACGATTACACTCGATCAACCTAACCAAAGTGTTTTTGTCCAGGGTGACGAGCAGTTGTTAATACGTGTTTTTTCAAACGTAATAATCAATGCCCTTCAATCGGGAAATGAGGAATCGAATATAATACTCGAGATTAAGGGTGAAACAGTTGATGGGACTTATTTGATGTCATTTAAAGACAATGGGAGTGGAATTGATCGCGAACTAATAGGGAAGGTTTTTTTACCAAATTTCAGTACCAAGAAATCCGGATCCGGTATTGGTCTTGCAATTGCCAAACAAGGTATCGAACAATCAGGAGGAAGGATTTGGTTTGAAACAGAAATCGGAAAAGGAACAAGCTTCTTTATTCAAATCCCGTTGGCGAGTTAGCTATTTGTCCTTTAAGTTTTGCATCACTTTGTTGGTGAACACAAAGTTGTCAAGTTCCTCCACCCCAGACGACATGATTTCTTCTTTCGAACCCTCCCAAAGCTTCTGACCTTGGAATAGGAATAAGATTTTCTGACCAATGCCCATCACGGAATTCATATCGTGCGTTACCACCACCGTTGTAATATCAAATTCCTCTGTGATCTCAAGGATCAGCTCGTCAATCAGGATGGAAGTTTGCGGATCTAATCCTGAGTTGGGTTCATCACAGAAAAGGTAGTTGGGGTTATTGACGATCGCGCGCGCAATACCAACACGTTTTTTCATGCCACCGGAAATCTCTGATGGCATTTTACTATTCACATTTTCCAGCCCGACTCTTTTAAGACAGAAATTCACACGATCGATTTTCTCTGTTGGGGACATCTTTGTTAGGATATCCAGAGGAAACATGACGTTTTGTTCCACGGTTTTGGAATCGAACAGAGCCCCTCCCTGAAAGAGCATTCCAATCTCTCTCCGGATCTCAGCTTTCATCTCTTTATCTGCGTCAGTGAAATTCCGGCCGTCATAAAATACAGTCCCGGTGTCTGGATGAATCAGTCCAACGATACACTTTAAAAGAACACTCTTTCCTGTACCACTGGCACCAATAATGAGGTTAGTCATTCCCTTATCAAACACACCGCTGATGTTGTGCAGGATTTGCTTCTCGTTGAATGATTTGGATATGTTTTGAATTTCGATCATAACAGAAGTTGTGCAAGAAGATAATCTCCTATTAGCACTGCGATTACACTTGTTGTCACGGCCTCCGTACTTGAGATGCCTACTTCCAGTGCCCCGCCTTTGGTATAGTATCCTTTAAAGCAAGATATCGTTGATATCATAAATGCGAAAACGAATGACTTGATAAGTGCGAACGTGATCATGTATTCATTAAACACAAATCGAATTCCATAGATGTAATCAGTCGGTGTAATGATCCCGGTGAGTGAACCGACAATATAGCCACCCAAAAGGGCACACACCCCGGCCAGTATGACCAGCATCGGGTACATGATGAGTGAGGCAACAACCTTAGGAAGTACAAGGTATGACGCAGAGTTGATACCCATAACTTCAAGTGCATCGATCTGTTCGGTGATCCTCATTGTTCCCAGTCCACCAGACATGCTGCTACCCACTTTACCTGCATAAATGATGGCAATAATTGTAGGTGCGAGTTCGAGAATGGTCATCTCCCTTACCACCTGTGAGATGATGAATTTTGGTATGAGTGGACTTACCATATTATAGGCCGTTTGTACGGTCGTTACCGCGCCCATAAAGGAGGAAACAAGGGCTACCAAAAGGATTGAATTGACCCCAACCAGTACGGCCTCTTCTATCGTTAACTTATAGTATGTTTTGAAGGACTCTCTCCTCACAACCAATGACGCGAGGAACATCAAGTACCTACCAAATCCCTTCATTTAGACCCTATTAAATAGCTATCTTGCTCAAAGATAAAAGAAATTGGTGATCCCTTTGATGTAGATTGTGTCCTAAAACGGAACGATTTTCCGACAATCACCATTCAATTTAGATGAATAGACTTATTGTAGTTTCTGGCGGAAGTAAAGGTATAGGGAAAGCTATTATTTCCAGGTTTGCCAAGGAGGGATTTGACGTCTTCACTTGTTCCAGAAGTGAATCGAATCTCAAAGAACTGAAGAAAGAGATTGAGCGTACATATGGAGTTAATCTTTACTATAGTGTAGCTGACCTGAGCAAGAAATCTGATGTTGAGATTTTTGGAGAAGCTATACTTTCTCTAAAACGCCCTGTGGAAGTACTTGTCAATAATACAGGGTATTTTGAGCCAGGATTGATCACAGAGGAAGCGGACGGAGTGCTTGAGAAAATGATAGATACGAATGTTTATAGCGCCTATCGCCTTACTCGAATTCTCGTGCCTCAGATGAAATCTGCCAAGAGAGGTTATATTTTCTCTATTTGCTCTGTCGCCAGTCTTTTTGCCTATCCAAATGGTGGATCTTATTCCATTTCTAAGTTTGCCTTGTTAGGTTTCTCTAAGGTATTAAGGGAGGAGCTAAAGAACTTTGGCATAAGGGTTACGGCAGTTATTGCCGGAGCCACCTATACCAATAGCTGGGCATCTTCTGGCTTACCTGAGGAGCGTTTTATGCGGGCCACAGATGTCGCAGATAGCGTATTTAGCGCCTATTCGCTGTCGCCACAGGCTGTTGTAGAAGAGCTCATTATAAGGCCTCAGCTGGGCGATATTTAGGCTCCGTTTTCAGGAACATTCCTGCCAAATTGGGGTTAACTTTGCGTAAGCATTTGCACTAATGGATAGTTCAAATAAATCTAAAAGCTATTGTAACAGCCTTGTTGCATACAGCAGAAGGACCACCCGTGTGGTGAATATCGGAGGCGTTCCCATGGGTGGTACTAACCCCATTCGGATCCAATCAATGACAACAGTCGACACAATGGATACAGAAGGCTCCATTGAACAGTCTGTTAGAATGATTGAAGCAGGATGTGAGTACGTTAGAATTACAGCACCAAGTATAAAGGAAGCACAGAACCTTGCTGAAATAAAGAAAGGCTTGAGGAGTATGGGCTATGCCACGCCATTGGTCGCTGATATCCATTTTACACCCAATGCAGCAGAGCTCGCAGCGGGCATTGTAGAGAAAGTGCGGGTAAATCCTGGTAACTACGCGGATAAGAAGAGATTCGAAACGATAGAATACACGGATGAGGCATATAAAGCCGAGCTCGAGAGGATCAAAAAGAAATTCACTCCTCTGGTGAACATCTGCAAAGAGAATGGCACTGCCATGAGAATCGGAACCAATCATGGATCGTTGTCCGATCGTATCATGAGTCGCTATGGTGATACACCTCTAGGGATGGTGGAGTCCGCGCTGGAGTTTGTTCGAATTTGTGAGTCCATGGGATACTACGATATCGTTCTGTCCATGAAGGCAAGCAATCCTCAGGTGATGGTACAAGCTTATCGACTATTGGTACAAAAACTAGATGAAGAAGGGTTGCAGCCTTATCCGTTGCACCTGGGAGTAACGGAAGCCGGAGATGGAGAGGACGGCAGAATAAAATCGGCAGTGGGGATTGGCACATTACTGGAGGATGGACTGGGAGATACCATTCGTGTTTCACTCACGGAAGAACCAGAAGCTGAAGTTCCGGTGGCAAAGATGTTGGCCGATCGATATGCAAACAGAAAGGGCGAACCGATTGCCCCAATCGAAACATATCCGATTGATCCATTTGTTTACGCAAGAAGGTCCTCTTTTGAGGTTGCGAATTTCGGAGGTAGTAACGTGCCTCGAGTTATTGCTGATTTTTCCCATAGGGAGTCGGTAACGGCTGCGTCTTTATTTGCAGTAGGTTACCAATATTCTGTACCGCTCGATAAGTGGAATATTACAGATATGGCTTGCGACTACGTTTATGTAGGCGGCAATCCAATTGATTTCGAAATTCCAGGAACGCTTGGAGTCATCTATGACTACGAAAATTGGCAGGGCAACAAGCACAAAGAGAGAAGCTATCCATTGATGTCATCTGCGGAATACCTTGGTGGCGCTAAAAAATCTGATAAGGTGAATTTTGTTCAGGCAGCATTAAAAGATTTGGCGCCTGAATTCGTTACCAAAATAAGCAACGATCCAACGGTCGTACTGATTTTGGTCACCGAAAATGAACATGGTTTGGCTGAGCAACGGAGAGCGTTTGTGGAGTTGATCAATGGAAGATGTGAAGTGCCGGTAGTGATCAGGAGAGGTTATGAAAATCTTAATTTAGATCAATTGCGTCTGTATTCAGCTACAGATCTTGGTGGGTTGCTCATAGATGGGTTAGGGGATGGTGTGTTCATTTCCGCAAGTGGCTGTGCGGCTGATAAACAGATCAATGAGATCGCATTTACTATTTTACAAGCCACGAGAACAAGGATTTCTAAAACGGAGTATATTTCATGCCCTTCTTGTGGGCGCACGTTGTTCGACCTTCAGGAGACAACAGCAATGATCAGGGCAAGGACATACCACCTTAAGGGGGTAAAGATTGGAATCATGGGTTGCATTGTGAACGGACCTGGAGAAATGGCAGATGCAGATTATGGCTATGTGGGTTCTGGCCCCGGCAGGATTACGTTGTACCGTGGAAAAGATGTGGTGAAAAGAAATGTGCCATCAGCACAGGCCGTAGATGAGTTGATAAGTTTGATTCGAGAGGATGGTAACTGGGTGGAACTGAAAGTGGCAGAAAATGTATAGATTATGGAAAAAGAAGCAGATACAGTAGAACCTAAAAAGAAGCTTTCGTTTAGAGAGTTCTTTCAACTTGGAGAAGTAGGAGGTTATTTCTTTAGAAAGAAGGATCCAAACAGACCTTCCAATATCAACTTGAAGATGATGCACGGAGTCAACAAAATCAGCATTATCATCTTCTTATTAGGGGTCATGTTCATCATCATTAAGAGGTTCTTTCTGTGAACATAGAGTCCTTCCGCAACTTCTGTATGCAAATGAAAGGAGTGACGGAAGAGTTTCCCTTTGATGAGAATACACTGGTATACAAAGTGATGGGAAAGATGTTTGCACTTACAGACCTTGACCTATTTACCAGTGTCAACCTGAAAGTACAACCAGAGGTCGGAGCGGATTTAAGAGAGCGTTTTCCGGCTGTCCAGCCAGGGTATCACATGAATAAAATGCATTGGATTACGGTCGAGATGGACGGCTCGGTGCCGGATAGATTACTCGAGGAGTGGATTGAGGAGTCATACCGATTGGTAACAAAAACTTTAACTAAAAGCCAAAAAGCAATACTTGATAGTTTATAGTCTGTAAATCAGATAGTTATCAATTGGTTACATTTGCCGTTCAACCGGAATAACTTGGGGTTATTTCTTTATTTTTGTTGATTGCGAGGTACCGTTTAATGGGCAGATTAACGCTTCTTATAGTTGGCATTACAGTCCTTTTGAGTGCTTGTACTCAAAGGATGATTTGCCCTGCCTTTCAGAGTGCTTATATCTACGACAAAGAGGCACTGAGAAAGAAATTCAGCTATTTCAAGGAAGATTCTACACCCAAGATACTTACAGCAAGCAAGAACAAATACCTCATTGCTGTGCCGGAATCATATCGCAGAAAGATGCGAAATCTCCAGACGGTTGAAATGAAACCGGTATATCCTGAGATTCCTGATTCTCTTAAGTTGGAGGAGGGCGCTGATTTGATCATGGCTGAAAGAGATATTATTGATAGTGTTGCAGTTCAGCAGGGCCTGGATCGCACTGATTCGGCTTATGCCATTTCATTAGCCAAGGAAAAATTCAACGTTGATCAGGACAACTACATGTGGTATTTCCGCGACATGTTGGTGCTACCTGATGTTCGTGCTGCGTTAGAGCAGAAGAGTGGAGAGAAACTTGGTATTTCTGCCACGGGCTCGGGTGAGACAAAAGAGAAAAAAGGATTCTTTAAAAATCTCTTCAAGAAGAAAGACAAGTCAGACTCTTCGGCTGTAGATGGTCCACCTGCACCTTCCGATGACGAGGCCGTTCCGTCAAAGAAAGAGCGGAAAGCAAAAGCTCCTAAAAAGAAGAAAGAGAAGGTCAAGAAGAAAGAAGCGGAAAAAAAGGAAGAGCCTGCCAAGAAGGAGGAGGATGAAGATGACGGCTTCTAATCAAATAACGTGAGGTTGCCGTGTTGATCAGCCGGTGCGCTAGGCAATATCAGCGAAGCATCGTTAGCGTCCAGTGAC
>DAORAG010000023.1:0-15974 GCA_035344095.1 Cyclobacteriaceae bacterium
AAACATGGATGACGTCACTAATTCGTTTTACCTTCCTGAAGTTGGAAATGTGAACGATTAACGCCTCGTCATTCGGGCAGATTGCTTTTTTGAAGTGATCTTTCTTTTGTTTTTTGAATTTCTCAAGGTCAATGAAGTTGGGAATCACTTCAATCTCTTTCGTAATATTGAAGAACTCGTAAGTCTGATCTCGCAGGTCTTTTGATACGGCAGTGACACCATCTGATTCATTAATACTGAACGTCACCACAGGCTCATAAGAAGCATCCTTTCCTACCAGCGTAATGTCTGTTCCATGCAGTGTGGTGACCACCGGGATCACGATCCCCTGGGTTTTCAATATCTGTTTGGCCATATATGCTGCCGAAGCATGTGGTATGGCATAGTGTACGTGCAGTAAATCCAGTTTTTCGTTCTTTACAACGCTTACCATTTTGCTGGCCAGCGCTAACTCATAGGGTGGATACTCGAAAAGGGGGTATGTGCGAATATCTACCTCGTGGTAAAAAAGGTTTTCGTTAAGGAAGTCAAGCCGACTGGGTTGGGAGTAGGTGATAAAATGAATTTCGTGGTTGTCCTGAGCAAGCGCTTTTCCGAGTTCAGTCGCTACCACTCCGCTACCTCCAAAGGTAGGGTAACAGACTATCCCAATTTTGATCTTTTTGGCCATAACGTTATTTCACTTGTAAACCGCCTTTTTGGGTGATAAGTTTCGTTTTGCGGCTATTTTCCACTTTTACAGTAGTCGAAAATAGACTGGTAGATTACGTCCTGTATTCTAGGACGAATATTTCCCGTTAATAGTTTAGTGTTAAACATGTCAGGGTATACTCTATTCGACAAAAAAACAAAAACCAGGTTAAACTCGGGATCTACCCAGATTGCGGTTCCGGTAAATCCGGTGTGGCCAAATGTTTTCGGGCTTGCAAATAGGGAAGTCGGACCATTCCAGTCGCTCACGGTTGGCTTATCCCATCCTAATCCACGCCTGCTGGTCTCATACTGCTTTTGGGTGAATAAAGACACCGTTTCAGGTTTATAAAACTGCTGCCCGCCATAGCTGCCCTGCTGAAGCCACATCTGGCCAAGCTTGGCCAGGTCGTTGGCGTTGCTAAATAACCCGGCATGTCCAGCAATTCCCCCATGCATTGCCGCTCCCTGGTCGTGTACGTAGCCCACCAGTTTACTCTTTCTAAATTGCATGTCTACTTCTGTAGGCGCGATTTGCGATTCTGGAAATCTTTGGAGCGGAAGGAATCCTGTCGTGTAGGCACCAAGCGGCTCGTAGAAGTTTTGTTGGAGAAAATCTTCCATGGGTTGGTTCAACAATTTCTCAGCAAGGTGCTGCATGATATAAAAACCCATGTCACTATAAGTATACTCAAAAGGTGTCTTCGGTTTCTTTTCCTTGATGCGGGCATTGATGATCCACTGCCAAAGGCTGTCCTTCATTGTGTTTGTAGAAAACAAATCTTTGGATACAGGGTAAGGGAAGCGTTCACTCTCTTTGTGACTGTAGTATTCTGGAAGAAGCGTTGAGTCTTTCATGGTTTGTTGCCAAAAAGGAAGGTACGGCCACAAGCCAGCCTGATGCGTAAGGATATCTTTGATAGTAAAATCCTTTTTATTTGAGTTTTTTAATTCAGGCAGATAAACGGATACTTTCTTGTTGATATCAATCAGGTTTCGATCGTACATAAACATCACCGTCTGTAATGTGGCTGCTACTTTCGTAATCGAAGCAAGGTCATAGATCGTTTCTTCTGTGGTTGGGTCAATCTTGTCGTAAGTCTTCCATCCGAAATTTTTGTGATACACCACCTGTCCATTTCTTGCAATCAGGATGTTGCAGCCCGGTGTGGCCCCGGAATCAATTGCTTGCGTGACGATATCTTCAATCTTACCAAGAGTAGCCTCAGACATACCTGCCTGTGCAGGAGTGCCATAGGAAAAACGATTGATTGTAGAGTTTTCATTTCCCACACCACGCGTCAGCCAGCTGTTGATGGTGAGGGGCAATGATCCTTCTGCCTTTCTCCCTCCGAAAATTATTTGAGCTGCCACGGAAGGAAAAGGAGAGAGGTCGGAATAACAGACTACTGAGCCTTCAGGTGTCTCGAGTTCCCTTAAGTCAAAAGGGTTGCCAAAGGTTACAACTATCACTTTTTTTGCTGTGTTTGTTTCGTTGATCCAGTTGACAACTTGTGATCGGTTAATTTCCTTAAGATCAAACAGGGAGACGATAATCAAGTCCTGACTTTCTATATCATCATTTTGAGAACCAAATTGTTCATCATCGATTATTCTGTGATCAGTCACTGAAGCGTATTTACCGAGGTATTCAACGAACTCGCTCACATTACCCGAACCAATTGCAACACTTGTAATTCTTAGCCCCTCAAGATTAGTAATTGGAATGATTTCATTTTGATTGTTTGCAATCGTAATCGACTTGGTAGCGACTTTATATCCGAGTGCTATTGCCGCAGCCGAATTTATTCTTTCAATCACGTTATCACGATTTATAAACTGTGGTTGGCTCAGACCTGCGTTATATTTTGCTGCGAGTATTTTACGCACACTTTCATCAAGTTGGGTCTGCAGATTTTTATTTTTCTTTAAAGTGCTTACAATTTTCTTAATGGCACCTCCCAAGTTGTGGGGATCGATTAACATGTCGTTACCAATTTCGAAGGCTAATCGGTCTGTTTCCGACTTTGACTTTCCTGCAACTTCCTGCAATTGTGGAATGTTGGCAATTGAAAGCCCCGAGAACTGCAGACGAGTCTTGAGGAGGTCATTTATAAATAATCGCGACACAGATGCTGGCACCTGTTTGCGTTTATCCAGAACTGAAAAATGAAGATTGGATGTTAATAATCCATCGACTTCCGCATTGATCAACCTATAGTACGGCAAAAAACTCAGGGTGTCGATCCCGAGATTGAAAAGGTCAATTGATGCGAGTGCTGGTGCTGTGGAATTGGTTGGGATTGGAGTTGAATGAACTGCACTTGTCAATATTCCTTCACTTTGAAAAGCCTTGAAAAGCTGAGTCGCCTTTGTTGCGACTTCTGTTTTGTCGTCACCCAGATAGAAATCCGGCCTGCCTGGCAAAAGGTCATGATCCGCGTTGGGAGCGAGATTCAAATGAATACCGAGAATTTTTAATTGTCTCGCAATTTCTTTGCCTATTTCCAAAACCGTTGAGTCGTTTCTTATTGCACCGATAACCAATGGAGGTGGCATTTGAATGACGCTGTCGAGTAAACCACCAGCACCTCTTTCGGCCTCGGCCATGACCAGAAGTGGTAATCGAGATTGCTGTTGAAGCGTGTTGATTAGGCCAACCGTGCCGGTCGGGCCGCCAGCGGTTATTAATAATCCCCCGGGGTGATGATCTTCGATGTCATCCAGAAGGTTGTCAATTTCATTTTTAGTTAAATAAGATGAGACAGGAATCACAAAAAGTTGCCCTACCTTTTCCTCAACGCTCAAGGATTGGAAAACGCTGTCGACCCATTGTTTTTTTTTGTCCTGTGCACTGACAGGCATCAACGACATCCACACCGCACACATCACCAAAACTTTTCTGAGCATACTGTCGTTAGGTTTTGTAATTGAAAGTGAGAAACTACATTTTTGTAGGTCATGAAGATAGGGCTGGCAAGGCTCCCCTGCTGCACCGTAAACATAAAATTACTGCAATAAGAGGAAATGACCTCCTGGCAATTATCTCCGATTGACTTCGTACATATAGACTGCCGAAGCCGAAACTATTTCGGGAAAGCGAACGACTAACTCGATAACTAATTAAGGATGAAATTTTTCTCCCTATTTACAAAAACGCCAACGCACCAGCGGTTCAATTATACACCTCGGTATTATGATCCTAAAAAAGAGGAGATGGCTGAACGTGAGGCAAGGATAAGAAGGGAGCTGAAATTAGAGAGAGAAAAAGAGGCAGATCTTGGAGACTACAGATCACGCATCACCGGATCGTTTCAGGCAGCAAGAAAGAGATCGAAGAAATCAGGAGATACCCTGAATTCCTCTTTGTTGAGGTTGGGAATACTTCTTTTTCTTGTTCTTTTCATCATCGCGTATATTCAGTGGGGTCAGATTGCTTTATACGGACTTGTCCTTTTTGTTCCATTTTACTTCTATCTGAAATTCAAGAAGCGATAGCACTCCAATTTGATGGCCGACATTATTCAACTTTTACCTGACTCCATTGCAAACCAGATCGCTGCAGGTGAGGTCGTGCAGAGGCCTGCCAGCGTGGTAAAGGAATTAATGGAAAATGCCATTGATGCTGGAGCGACTAACATTAAAGTAATTGTTAAAGAGGCCGGCAAGACACTGGTACAGGTGATTGATGATGGATCTGGGATGAGCGAAACAGACGCAAGACTGAGCTTTGAGCGACACGCAACTTCCAAAATCAAGAAAGCTGAAGACCTTTTTACTTTGCGAACGATGGGTTTTAGAGGAGAGGCGCTGGCATCTATTGCTGCTGTAGCTCAGGTGGAGATGAAGACGCGCCTGGAGACAAGAGAACTGGGTACATTTTTGGTGGTAGAGGCATCGGAAGTAAAGAAGCAAGAACATGCTGCACTGGAACGAGGTACCAGCATTAGTGTTAAGAACCTATTTTATAATATACCCGCCAGAAGAAATTTCCTGAAGTCAAACCCGGTCGAAATGAAGCACATCCTGGATGAGTTTCAAAGGCTGGCACTCGCTCATCCTGACCGAAGCATGAGTATCATTCAGAATGATCAGACCGTGTTTGATGTACAACCAGGAAAACTAAGTCAACGAATTGTCGCTCTGTTTGGAAAATCATACCAACAGCAACTGGCCACCTGCCAGGAGGAGACAGAACTTGTTAGCGTAAGCGGGTATGTAGGTCGACCAGAGTCCGCCAGAAGGACCAGAGGTGAACAGTTTTTGTTTGTGAATAACCGCTTTATCAAGAGCAACTACCTTAATCACGCAGTCACGACTGCATTCGAGGGACTTTTACCAGAGGGGACATTTCCATTTTATGTCTTGTTCATCTCTATCGACCCGAAACATATTGATGTAAACGTTCACCCAACGAAGACGGAAATAAAGTTTGATGATGAGCGTGCGGTTTATGCTGTCGTTCGGGCAAGTGTGCGTCAGGCTTTGGGTGCTCACAACCTTTCTCCAGCTATTGACTTCTCGTCTGACGTAAATGTGATTTCTAAGTTGAGTGCAAGTGAGCGAAAAGTTCAAGACACTTATTACGAGGAGCAGTTTGGTAATTCGTTGGGAAAGTCAAACCTGGCGAACTGGGAGAAGCTTTTTGATCAGAGTGCTCTCTCCGGAGTTCGATCAGACGAAACACAGAAGGCTGCGATACGATTTGAAAGTTCACTTAACCAACAATCGTATGATATGCCCGTTGAAGAGAGGCTTGTATTTCAATTACACAATCGATACCTGATACGAGGTGTAAAAGATGGTCTGATGATCATGGACCAGCAGGCTGTTCATGAGAGAGTACTTTATGAAAAATTCCTTTTGAACATGAAAAGTTCAACTGGCAATAGTCAACAAAGTCTGTTCCCTCAGACCATTGAGCTCAGCCCAGCCGATTTTGCGCTCGTGTTGGAGATAGAAAATGAAGTGAAGGCATTAGGTTTCCGTTTTGAAGTATTTGGCAAAAATGCTCTATTGGTTTCCGGAATTCCAGCAGGTATAACTATGGGTGAGAAAGAGTTGTTTGAAGGACTGATTGAACAATTCAAGCACAACCAATCCCACTTGTCAGTTCCGCTGAAAGAGAATTTGGCGCGATCTCTTGCTAAAAGAGCGTCTATCAAAACTGGTCAAAAGTTAAAGAAAGAGGAGATGGAGGCCCTTGTAGAAGGATTGTTTGCCTGCAATAACCCTAACTTTTCCCCAGAAGGTACTCCAACCTTTTTTATTTTTGATACTTCTAAAATTGAAGGTTGCTTTAATAGATAAATTTGGCCCATGTTTAGATTAACTCCTCTCGTCCGCAACCTTGTCATTATTAACGTTGTTGTTTTTCTGTTGCAGCAGTTTTTAGGAATCACACCCTATATATCGCTTTGGCCGATAGGGTCGGGGGCGTTTGCACCCTATCAGTTCTTTACCTACATGTTTGCCCACGGTGGATTTGGACATATTTTCTTCAACATGTTTGCGTTGGCTTCCTTTGCACCCATTTTGGAAAGCTATTGGGGTGACAAGAAGTTCTTGATTTTTTATTTGGCAACGGGAATTGGGGCTGCGGTTATTTACGCGCTTGTCAATTATTTTCTTTTTCCGGGCAACGGTGGAATCATGCTGGGTGCATCCGGAGCACTCTATGGTATATTGATGGCGTTTGGAATGATTTTTCCAAACCTGGAGATCATGTTATTGTTTCCACCTATTCCGATCAAGGCAAAATACATGGTATTTTTGATTGGGTTTATTACCTATGCGATGGATAGCAGTGGGTCGGTGGCGCACCTGGCACACTTCGGTGGGGCGTTTGTAGCTTTTTTAATCATCACTGCCTGGCGAAGTCAGGGGTCTTGATTCAGAATATTAAATAGAATTTGAAAAGGGAGCATTGTGTTTGACGAATTCAAATCGGTATTTCAAAGACCCAATAATGCGCACGTTCAGCTGATCGTGATCAATGTTGCTGTGTTCCTGGCGATGGGAGTGATCTATGTTTTCAGCACTGTTGGCGGTGCGGAATGGATATATTCTATTGTCAGCAACCAGTTTACGATACCTCCCAAGTTTGCGGATTTCCTTTTACGGCCGTGGACAATTGTCACGTATGCGTTCTCACACAGTCTGACGGACATTTTCCATATTCTTTTCAATATGTTGATCTTCTATTGGTTTGGAAAATTGTTCATTGAGTATCTCGGTAATGATAAGTTGGTTGCCCTTTATGTGTTAGGTGCAATTGCTGGTGGAATAATTTACCTTCTTGTCTATAATACGATACCGTACTTTATCGAGCGGTCTGGTTTTTCAGGGATGGTGGGTGCTTCCGCTGCAGTGTATGCCATAGTGACTGGTGCGGCAGTCTTACTTCCGAATTATACTTTCTATTTGCTGTTCCTCGGACCGGTTCGAATCAAATACATAGCTGGATTCTACATCGTACTGTCGTTCCTTGGTTCCGTTGGATCCAATGCAGGTGGGAACATAGCGCACCTCGGTGGCGCACTCATGGGTTTCATTTACATTAAACAACTTCAGGTCGGTGTTGATTGGGGCGCATGGGTAACAGCCACATTGGACTGGATCAAAGGTCTTTTCAAGCCAAGATCGCACGTGAAGGTGTCTTACCGGAAGGAAGAACCAAGGAAAACAAAAACCCGCGCTACCTCGGGACCGAAAAAGGCCAGTCAGGAAGAAATCGATGCCATTCTTGATAAAATATCAGAACGTGGCTATGAGAGCCTGACGTCTGATGAAAAAGAAAAACTCTTCAACGCGAGCAAGAAATAAGACTAGCTGATCAATCTCGCTATTCCAAAGGCTGCTCCGGCAGCTACAATTCCAACAATCGTAACGCGCAATGCACCTTTGAATAAAGGCTGCCCGGTAAACTTACTTTTTACCAGGCCAAACATGACCAATGAAATTACTGTGATTATCGAGGACCATATCAATCCCTGAAGTGATGAGCTTGCAAAGAAATAAGCGCTCAGTGGAATTAGCCCACCAACTACATAACTCAATCCAATCACCAGGGCACTTTGATGCGCTCGGTTCTTGTCTGGTTTCTCCAGGCCTAATTCAAAACGCATCATAAAATCAACCCACTTCTTGGGATGCTTCGCCATCTCTCTGGCGATTTTCTCCTGGGTCTCTTCGTCTAGTCCGTACTCGGCAAAAATTTCCTTTGTCTCCTTGATCTCTACCTCGTGCAAATTTTTGATTTCATCGTACTCCCTTTTCTCCTCTGTTTCATAATGTTCGATTTCAGTCTGGCCCGCCAGGTATCCGCCAAGTCCCATCGCAATAGATCCGGCTGCGATTTCAGCCAGCCCGGCTGTGATTACAATAGCGGTGGAGTCTACCGCTCCACTTAGTCCAGCTGCAAGGGCAAATGGAACAGTAAGTCCATCGCTCATGCCGATGACAAAGTCGCGAACGATCGCGGGAGACTCGAAATGTTTTTCTTGTACTGTAGGCTTTGTTTCCATTTAGAAATGATTCTTGTTACTTGATTCTTGATGCTGGTCGTACAACGTACAAGGATCTAGCATCCAGAATCCAGTATCTAGTATCCAGTATCAACTCTTATTCGCCAGTTGACCGCAGGCAGCATCTATATCTTTACCCCTGCTTTTTCGAATGCGCGTGGTGATGCCATTGCTTTCCAGCAGTTCCTGGTACATTCGCAGGGCTTCATCGCTGGCTTGCTTGAAGCCATCTTCCTCGATGGTGTTGTATTCGATCAGGTTGACCTTAGAAGGAACATGCTTGCAGAACTTAAGGAGAGCCTGTGCATGTTCAAGGTCATCATTCACCCCTTTCCATACCACATATTCGTATGTCACCTTCTTTTTTCTTTTGGCATACCAATATTTTATCGCATCGGCCAGTTCGTCAAGATTGTTGGTATCATTGATGGGCATGATTGATGATCGCGTTTTGTCAATGGCAGCATGCAATGAAACCGCCAGGTTGAACTTCACCTCATCGTCCGCCATTTTCTTTATCATCTTGGCTACGCCAACCGTAGATACCGTAAGCCGCTTTGCAGCCATGTTCAATCCTTTGGGAGACGTAATCTTATCGATGGCTGTGATGACATTATTATAATTAAGCAACGGTTCGCCCATGCCCATAAAAACGATATTGGTCAACGGCCTGCCAAAGAAGAGTTCACTTTGTTCTTTAATAGCAGCTACCTGATCATAGATCTCATCCGCATTCAGGTTGCGCATTCTTTTCAGTCTGGCGGTTGCGCAAAACTTGCAATCGAGGCTGCAGCCGACCTGTGATGAGACGCAAGCTGTAATTCTTTTTTCTGTAGGAATTAACACGGACTCAACGATCAATCCATCATGGAGCATCACGGCATTTTTGATCGTGCCATCCTCACTTCGTTGCATTTTGTCCACACGAATGTGATTGATGATAAAATGTTGCTTCAACATCTCTCTTGTCGACAATGAGATGTTGGTCATTTGATCAAAATCCTTGCAAGACTTTTGCCATAGCCACTCATATACCTGCTGTGCCCTGAAGGGCTTATCACCCTGTTCGACAAAAAAGGCTTTGAGCTCATCAAGCTTGAGCTTTCTTATGTCTCGCTTTGTGCCTATGGCCTCAGTCATCTTATTTTACTCTCGTGAACGTGCGTTCCTCGCACTCTTTACCCACACGGTGAAACCGCAATGTGATAGAGGATAGTTCATCAATTACGAATCTCTCTTTTATAATGCCTGATTTCTTGTCGAGAAATTGCAGCTCGTCACCTGAAAGCTGGTAACGAAAAGACTCAAGATCGCCACTTCTTCTTTTCCCGGTTTTAAAAATTCCCTCCTCACCTTTCCCTTTGGGATCGAATTTTATGATTTTGGCTACGGCACTGCTGGATGATCCAAAGCTCTGAAGCAGCTCTTTCTCCGTATCACTTTCTTCAAATTGTGAAGTCAGACACGACTTCTCCTCCGTCATTTGCCAGGTGCCCACAATACTTTGCGCTTGCCCCACTCCGAGGAAAGCTGTCAAAAAAACTGCCAATACTGTTTTCATAAGGGTGTATTTAGCTTTGAATTACAAATTTACACTAATTGTTTCTTGAAGTGATGTAACAGAGGATGGCAAAAAGCCGGCCAGAAAAACCTCTAATTCCTAACGCTCGCTTGGCAAAATTTCTTCTTCAAGCGGTTTTTTGAATTTTGGGATAAATACCGACTTTCGGCTTTCAAAATTTTGACATGGAAAAGAAGAACGCCATCATCATTACAGCAGGCTACCTTGACTCAAGTAATGGAAAAACAGCCCACGGACTCATTCGAGGAACAGAACGATTTTCAATAGTTGGAGTAATCGACAACAAAAGTGCAGGAAAGGATGCGGGAGAAGTTCTGGATGGCAAGAAAAGGAACATTCCTATCTATGCTTCTATCGCTGACTTTGCGAAAAATGGAGCTGCGAAGGCAGAATATTGCATCATTGGCGTGGCCACCAAAGGAGGCGTAATACCCGAATCGTTGAGAGCCATGTTGAAGGAAGCACTTGATCATGGTTATGGATTGATCAATGGGCTTCATGAATATGTTTCTGACATTCCCGAGCTTGCCGATCTGGCGAAGGCTAAGGGATTGGAAATTGTGGATGTGCGCAAGCCTAAGAAATTCAAAGATCTCCATTTCTGGTCTGGAAAAATCAAGACGGTGACTTGCCCCAAGGTGGCGGTGCTGGGTACAGACTGCGCGTTGGGTAAAAGAACAACCACGAGGTTTTTGGTCCAGGCCATGCGCGAGGCCGGATTCAAAGCTGAAATGATCTACACCGGCCAAACAGGTTGGATGCAAGGTGCTAAATACGGTTTGGTGTTCGACTCCACACTCAATGATTTTATCTCTGGCGAAATGGAACACGCTATTGTAAGTTGCTGGGAGAATGAAAGACCTGATATCATCTTCATCGAAGGGCAATCGTCATTGCGGAATCCCAGCGGTCCAGCTGGTGCAGAATGGATCGTTTCCGCAGATGCCACATCAGTCGTACTGCAACACAATCCGGCAAGAAAGCAATACAAGGACATGGAGTTTTACCCCGCCTACATTGCTGATCCAAAAGATGAAATTGCATTGCTAAAAATGTATGGTGCCAATACCGTTGCTCTCACTATCAACACGGCAAAGATGAGCCAGGAGGACGCCAGGAAGTATGCTGAACAGTATAGCAAGGAACTTGGTATTCCTTCCATTCTTCCATTGGAAGATGGGGTGAGCAGCCTGGTACCCATCTTTAAAAAGATGATTGAAGAATCGAAGAAATAAATTTTGAACTATATCCACTACCCGCGATGACCCGAATCAAAGACATTAAAGTTTGGAGAGAAGATCTTGACAACACCAAGCCATACACGATTGCTTATAAAACTACCGATAAGGTGGAGAGCGGTTTTGTGGAGATCACACTTGACAATGGAACAACGGGAATAGGAGCGGGTAACCCCAGCGACTATGTAACCGGTGAAACGTTGGACGCCTGTATGAGTGCGTTGTCTGAACAAAATATTCAGTTTTTGATCGGTCGTGACGTGCGCGAAATCAACCAACTGACTTTTGAAGTTTGGAAGAAGCTTCCAAAAAACCCAGCTGCCAGGGCAGCCCTCGACATTGCTTTGTATGACGCATTTACCAAACACCTCGGTGTTCCTCTGGTAAAATATCTTGGACAAAAAATCCAGTCATTGCCTACTTCCAATACCATTGGCATCATGGGTGTGGAAGAGACGCTAAAAGAAGCTGAAGATTATGGTAAGCGGGGATTCTCCGTTTTGAAGGTGAAGTTGGGTATCAATCTGGAAGAAGATATCGAAAGGATGGTGAAGCTGAGAGAAAAATTTGGCAACAAATTCACGATCCGAATTGACGCTAACCAGGGTTATGACACTGCCAAGACAATCGAGTTTTACACCAAGACCAAACATCTCAACATTGAATTGATTGAACAGCCGCTGAAAGCAAAGGCTGTGGATGAGATGAAGCAGTTGCCGGAGGAAATCAGAAAAATTGTGGCTGCCGATGAGTCTCTTATTTCACCGAAAGATGCCATTGAATTGCTTAAGCCACCAAAGGCTGCCGGTATCTACAATATTAAATTGATGAAATGTGGCGGTGTGAGTCAGGCTTTGAAGATCGCAGATATCGCTGCCCTTGATGGAATCGATTTGTTCTGGGGCTGTAATGAGGAAAGTATTGTGAGCATCACTGCTGCCCTCCATGCGTCTTTCGCCTGCGCCAATACCAAATACATCGACCTTGACGGAAGTCTTGATCTTGGTCGTGATGTGGTAAAGGGTGGATTTATACTAAAAGATGGCGTGATGTATTGCAGCGATAAGCCCGGCCTGGGAGTGGAACGAATCTAAGCCTCCAGTAGGCTAAGTACTTCCTCCAGTGTTTTGCAATCGCGGGTTTGTTGAGGTGTGGCCAATGTCCATCCCGGCTTTCCGTCTTTTACAAGCAAAGTATTTTCCGAAGTCTCCTGGATCTTGTATCCGTTTCTCTCCAATGCATTCCTCGTCCAAAGGTAGGTTGGACCGTCACCTGTTACTTTGATCGCCTTGTCGCGAAAAGGTTTGTGTTCGATTTTCCCGGTCTTGAGGTCGAAGCCTTTGAATTGAAACACTTCGTCAAAGGTGCCATCCAGCACAAGGTCTTCAGGTATTCCCGTTTTGATCGACTGGTGTGATGCAAGCCAGATAAGGTCTGCAGTTTGTAGTGCGAGGTCCAGCTCATGAGTGGATACCAGGATGCTTTTGTTATTTTCTTTGGCCAACCTCCTGAGCAGGTTCATGATTTCCACTCTATTATTAAGGTCGAGATGTGCGGTTGGTTCGTCAAGGAGCATCACCGGGGTGTCCTGTGCCAACGCCCGCGCTATCATTACCATCTGCACCTGACCATCGCTTAATTCGTGAACAGGTCTTCCCAATAGATATTCGATTCGTACGTTGTTGATAGCTTCTCTTACTTTTTCCCGATCTGATTCAGTCAGTGTGATAGTCCAGTTGAGATAGGGATAACGACCAAATGTCAACAGGTCTTCCACCGTCATTGCTCCCGCGTTGATTTTGTCAGTGAGCACTACGGCAATGTTTTTACTCCCCAGCCCGTCAATCGTTCCTGACAAAGGCTGTTGAATTCCTGCCAACGTCCGTATCAAGGTACTTTTCCCAATACCGTTAGGTCCCATGAAACAGACCAGCTTGCCCTGAGGAAGGTGAAGATTCAGATCCGTAAACAGCACCTTGTTGGGTGGATAACCAATAGTGAGGTTGGATGTTGCTAAAGTTTTCGTCTCTTCCATCACATCCGAATTCCTCTGCTTTTTAAAACTACCCAGATAACAACCGGTGCACCAATGATGGAAGTAATCGCATTAAGGGGCAGTATTTTTGACGAGCCCGGCAGCTGAGTTAATATATCGCACAATAGCATCAAGGACGCGCCCCCAATCATTACCATAGGCAACAATATCTTATGGTTTGTGGTTGGTACCATCAGTCTTACAAGGTGAGGAACCGCCAAACCCACAAATGCAATGGGTCCACAAAAGGCGGTAACACCTCCCACCAGAATGCTGCTGACCAACACCATTGTTATCCTGGCCTTTTTCAAGTTTACACCTAGGCTGATTGCGTAATTATCTCCCAGAAGCCAGGTGTTCAATGTTTTTGTTAGCGAAACGGATATGATGATCCCCACCACTAAAATCGCTGTGATTACCAGCACCTCATTCCAATTGGTTCCTCCGATGCTTCCTAACGTCCACATTACGAAGGCTTGCAGATCCTGAGCAGTACTTAGGTATTGCAATACACTAACCAGGGATCCTGAAGCCGCAGCTACCATCAGTCCGACAATCAAAAGGGAAGTATTGTCCTTGATTTTTTTGGCGGCACCTAGAATCACGAGGAAGATCAAACCACTTCCCACTGAAGCGGCTATGGCCAGGCTCCAGGCATTGAATCCTGGGAGGTAGTCAGATCCACTGGTGCCAAGGAGCAGCACGAAAGCCACCGCCAGGCTGGCGCCCGAGCTCAGTCCCAGCACATCGGGTCCGGCTAGTGGATTGCGGAAAAGAGTTTGCATAAGCAACCCGGCAATGGCAAGGGCGGCACCAGTGGTCAAGCCGGTCAGGGCTTTCGGAAGCCTTAGTTTCCATAAAATGCTTGAAAACATCTCCGGGGCGCTTTCTGGCGTAAATAGCGACTTTGCCACGTCAGATAGCGGGATGTAGACACTTCCAGTAGATATGTTGATCAAAAACAGAATACAAAGCAGCCCCAGGAGGAAAAGTAGCTTAAGCGACATGTTCTTTGGCTCCATCATTCAGGCAGATTTCAACCATTTCCAGGCTTGCTTGAGGAGGGCTTTCAACGGGGCCAAAAAGAAGTACAAAATCATCGGCAGCTTGGGCTTGATCGGGTAATCAAATTACGGCTTAAAAAGTGTAAAAAAGGGCGATTTTGGACTGTAACCAAAATTTTGAAACCCCCATTTGGTAACTACTTTATAGTTCATATCTTTGCAGTCCTTTTTGCGTGGAGAAACCCGCAAAACGAGTCAGAAACAGACAAAATAGGTTTTAACAATGCCTGGAATAATTGGAAAAAAGGTCGGTATGACCAATGTATACGGTCAGGACGGACAAAACATAGCGGTGACCGTGATTGAAGCGGGTCCATGTGTTGTAACGCAGGTGAAGAACGTGGAAACGGATGGTTACAGGGCGGTGCAGTTGGCTTATGGCGAGCGCAAAGAGAAGCACTCTACCAAGGCTATGATCGGGCATTTCAAAAAGGCAAATACCACACCCAAGCGATTCACCGCTGAGTTCAGAGATTTCAGAGCTGAATTTGATGGCATGATTGAGTTGGGTAAGGAAATAAAAGTGCAGGACATCTTTAACGAGGGAGACTGGTTGGATGCGATCGGAACATCAAAGGGTCGTGGATTTCAGGGTGTTGTGAAGAGACACGGTTTCTCTGGAGTAGGTGGTCAGACCCACGGTCAGCATAACAGGCTTAGAGCTCCTGGTTCGATGGGTAATGCCTCTTTTGCTTCGCGTGTAATCAAAGGAAAGAAGCTTGCCGGACAAACTGGTGGCGAGCGCGTGAAAGTGTTGAACCTGAGAGTGGTGAAAATTATGCCTGAGCAGAACCTGATCCTTGTAAGCGGACCGGTTCCAGGCGCGAAGAACTCAACTATTATACTTGAAAAGTAATGGACGTAGCTGTTGTAAAATATAGCGGTGAAGACACCGGCCGCAAGGTGAGCCTCTCTTCCGATGTATTCGGAATTGAGCCTAACGACCATGCAATCTATTTGGATGTGAAGAGCATTCTGGCCAACAAGCGTCAGGGTACCAGCAAGTCCAAAGAGCGTGCTGAGATCAAGGGATCAAGCAAGAAGCTTAAGAAGCAAAAAGGAACGGGTGGAGCTCGTGCGGGTAATATCAAGAACCCTTTGTTCCGCGGTGGTGGACGCGTGTTTGGCCCAAGGCCAAATGACCACTCTTTCAAGCTGAATAAGAAGGTGAAAGATTTGGCGCGCAAGTCAGCTTTGGCTTATAAGGCAAAGGACAACTCTATCGCTGTATTGGAAGACTTCGATTTCGAGGCACCAAAGACAAAGCAATACCTCGCCCTCCTTAACGCACTCTCAGTGCAAGACAAAAAGACACTTTTGGTGTTGGCAGAGAACAAGCAAAACGTAGTTCTTTCTGGCCGCAACGTTCAAAGAACCAAAGTGATCACAGCAGAGCAAATCAACACTTACGATGTAATGAATGCCGACAAGGTGATCTTCATCGAAAGCTGTATCGAAAAAATTAGCAAACTTCTAAATAAGGAGTAATCCCATGAGCATTCTAAAAAGACCCCTGGTTACTGAAAAAATATCTGCCCTTAACGAAAAGGGTAAGTACGGCTTCATCGTGGATGGCGATGCCAACAAGGTGGAGATCAAAAATGCTGTGGAGAAAACCTATGGTGTAAACGTGGAGAAGGTGAACACCATGAACGTAATGGGTAAGTTCAAAACCCGCTACACCAAAGCCGGTGTGGTGTCAGGCCGCAAGCCTAACTACAAGAAGGCCATCGTAACTGTGGCTGAAGGCGAAGTAATTGATTTTTATAGCAACGTGTAATAACGAATAGCGATGGCGATTAAGAAACTTAAACCAATGACAGCAGGAACGCGACACCG
>DAORAG010000024.1:0-15916 GCA_035344095.1 Cyclobacteriaceae bacterium
GACGCGAATGCGGAAGATTTTGCCAGAGACCCGCGGGGGGAAGTTCTCATATATGGATGTACGCCTTCGCTTGAAGGAATCTCCAGAATTATATGATATCCTGGTTGAAAGTTATCTGGCGGTGATGAAGAAAGAACCCAGCGGGGAACAACTAGGGAGTTTTTATGATCACTATCTATATACGGATGATCACAAGAACGGCTATGCGTCTAACCTGGTACGTCATATCATAGTAAATGGTGAACCATTGTCTCATGACAGTATATACCAGGGAAAGGTGACGCAACTATAAAACTGGAGCCTTAATCCTTTTTCTTCCCCAGCAGAATAATCGAATCCACTTTGAAGGAGTGAAAATATTTCTTCTCATCGCCTTCACCTTCAACAGAGCTGGCATCATAAAAAGCTTCCACAGAAACGAGCTGTCCTTTCTTCAGGAACTTTGCCACTTCATTTTCTCCCCATAGTTCACAGGGTATCCAGATGGTTTTTTCTTTTGCTTTTTCTCCCTTTCCCGTGATCAGGTTAGTGGCCACTTTGAAAGTTGTAACCTGAGACTTGCCGGCAGGCTTGGTTTGTGCGTCTGCGCCCAGGTGCCCGATCACAGACATGGTGTTTTTTGAACCTTTGAAATATGCCATAGTTGAAAAGAGGGTTTATGTTAATAGGATAAAGCTAAAAATATTTTTTGTTTATCCGTTTTCCCTCAAATGACGGGGAAATGAAGTTAAAGTGGCCGCGCGGGATTTTTCGTTCACCGTTTCCCTCGCCATAGCGATAAGGCCGAAGTAGCGCTAAAGTCAAGGGCTGAGGAAAAAAAATACTACCCAGAGTCGGAAAATGTTAAAGGTAAGAAGGGTGGAGATTTTTTTTCTTTCAGGCGTAGCTCAAAGACCCTTGACTGGGCGCGTTAAACGAGGCCTTACCTTCGTGAGGAACGGTAAAACATCCCGCGTTATGCGGCCACACCATTTTTTAGGAACGTAACTACTTAAGGCACCAGGTGGTGCCATTAACCGTGATCTTCTTGCGGTTTCGTTTCAGCGAAACGTTTGGGAGCATCATTGATGTATTTGATCCTTTCCTCGGGAGTCATGTCTTTAATGATCTCATATATTTCAGCTCTGCGCTTGCGCTGGAATGCAACAGCGTCAAAGGGTTTGGTTTTTTCTTTAGTAGTTTTCATAATACAAATTCTCTAGGGTTCCGAATTTCAAGGTGAGAGTAGCCCATAGTCAAATTTACGGAATTATAACCGCGGATTCTGTTAACGTTGACAATGTGTTTGAAGTTCCAACTGGCAAGGAAGTCAGCATTGGCTGCGGTGGCCATGGCAATGTGTAAACAGTCGTTTAGGCTGGTGGCACCTACTACTTTGTGATGAATGTAGGCCTTTGCCAATTGGTCAGCCGCAGCTGACTCAATCACATTGTGGATGGTGCATGATTGTCTCAACTCTTCGTAAAAAGCCTTGACACGTAGTGGGGCGTTGGCCAGTTCGTCAGTAAGAAGTGTGCTAAACATCAAACGGATTTTTTTGTCCTTGGCCAGCTGAAAGAACATTTCAGAAAACAATTGGAATTCAGGATCAAAGACCCCGCCAATGACGGAAGTGTCGATGTAAACGTGTGGTGTTTTCATAGAAGTGGAAAGTTAAGTTGATTAATCTATTTTAATAACCCACCTGGTGCCAATAATGAGTCGGCAGAGACCCGCAGATGAAGCTGTAAGCGGGAATGCGGGGCGTTAGAACAAAAGGAAACGGAATAAATGGGGTAGGGGCCCCTGTTTATGCCGTAGTCTTTTGGACGCACTGCCGACTTCATTATTACCTTTTGTTAGTAAAAGAGATAAATAGAGTTGCACAGAAAAACCGTTGTTGTAAATTCCCATCACATGTGCCAGGGATATGAGCGGAAAGCCCGAAGTGGGTAGGAAAAATGAGTTAAGGCGGACTTGCAGCGGTTAGCCCGATGGCCAGCAATGGCCAGGCACCGAAAAAGAGAAGATGGTATTGATTATGGAAAAAGCTATGGTTGGAGGGATTATCAGAAACTGAGACTTTTTTACTTAAATTGTAAAAATATATTTGCGGAGAACTATGAGGTTGGCTTTAGTATTCGTGATTTTATCTACAACGCTTTCTTTTGGACAATCCCTAAAAGGGAGTCGGTACGTGCAAGGCGGTATCGGTTTTAGAGACGTAGGGTTAAACGGATTTTTATATGGGGGGCAAACCATCAGCCAGCTCATCAAACTGGAATACGGAGGCGGTATAGGATTCGGTAAAGTGGCCGACATTAATTACAAGTATGTCTTTGCAGATGTGATATCATCTCTGACACTAAGGGAGGTGAGAAGGGCCATGTCAGTGAACGGAGTTGGAGGGATTTCATTGAATACCGACATCATCAACGGATTTGAAAGTGTGAGTTATGACAAGAAAGTCAGTCTTAATTATGGAATGCTGGCCGGGTTGTCGGGGGAATTTTACGTAGATAGAAATGTAACTTTTGTTCTGTCGGCACAAGGGAGGTATTATTTCAGAAATGAATTCGGTAACTGGCGCTATCAGGTAGGGGCAGCCGTAAGGTTTACTTTTTAATTGATGGGAATGTCGAAAAGTTTACCCCTTACGAATAAGCTGATTCTTAGATTAAAAAAGATAGTCGTAGTCATAGTAATGGCATGGGGTCTGGTCTCCTTCAGTGCTAGTGCCCAAACTTACTTTCGTGATATTAGCGCATTTGAGATAGCAACTACACCGGAGAGTGGATTCGTTGAAGTTAGCTACGTCAAGTTTGGAGCATTGACTCAGCGCTGGGCAATGCCAAGGGGAACGTTTATCACCGGCCCAGGAAACACCATTTTGGTGTTCAATTCGAATACACCTACAACCGATGGACTTGCCGGAACGAGCATTACGGGAAACGGTACGCGGTGGGAGTATAATATAAATCCTACGACCTGGAATCTGGGCAATTTTTTCGGCACACCATATGTCTCTCGTAGCTTATTTCCAGCGTCATACACTTGTCGAGTTTGTAATGAGGGCACCTGGATCAACGGGCCGCCTGATCCGATTGGTGGTGGCCCAACGTTTTTGTGTACGGGAACCAGCACGAGGGATTACACTATGCTGGTGCGACTTTTTGCATTAGATGATGCGCGCTTCACGTTTGGAAGCGCTATGTATGGAAACGTCTGTCCGGAGTCGAATCCGACTGCCAATGTTACTGGCGGTATAACAGCAGGTGGGGCCCTGGGTCAGTACATGACCTGGGTGACAAGCCGTGGAAGTTTGATGAGCTATGCGGGTGAGACAACGGGATTATTTCCCTCTTCGCAGTTTACATTGAATTCACTCAGTCATGGCCCGGGAAATATAGATGCCAGGGTAACGTGGACATTCACACCAGGTGCATGGGATAACATTAGTTCCACTTTCACAAGGACATACCCGTCAGCATCAACATTCAATAATATAGGATTCGTATTTACACCACCCAGTGTTTCAGCTGGGCCAGCAGTAAGTTATTGTGACGATAGTGGAAACCAAACACTGACAGGTCAAACACCGGCATCAGGAGGTAGCTGGTCAGGAAGTGTTCACGTTACGTCAGGTGGAGTGTTTAATACAAACTCAGCAACGGTAGGTAGCTATACGTTGACTTATTCCTATACGGATGGAAACGGGTGTACCTCATCAGCTACAAGAGTTGTAACGGTACTGGCGCGTCCTACAGTGAACGCGGGGGCCGATGAGATTACGTGTAAGGATAGCGGGAATTTCGGACTCGGTGGATCCCCTACTGGTGGTATTTGGAGTGGCAGTCCGTTTATTAATGGGACCAACTTCGATACGAACACGGCACCGTCAGGGGTTTACACTTTGACCTATACTATAACAGGAGCTAACGGGTGTCCTAACAGTGACGTAAAAACCCTAACAGTAAATGCGCTCCCTGTGGTGTCAGCAGGGCCGGATTTGAATGCATGTATTGGAAACGGAAATATAGCATTGACTGGCGGGTCTCCCACAGGTGGTGTATGGAGTGGATTAGGTGTTAGCGGAAGTACCTTTAACCCGGTGACCGCAGGCCTGGGTTCTCATCCTATTACCTACACGTATAATGATGGCACCTGTCAGGCATCTGATCAGATCACAATTACAGTGTTGTCATCTCCAACAGTAGATGCGGGTTCCAACATTTCGACTTGTGTAGGTTCGGGGCTTATCGATTTAACAGGAGCGACCCCAGCTGGTGGTAGTTGGAGTGGAACCGCAGTAGTGGGAAATCAATTTGATACCGGTATTGGATCGGGTACTTATGTGGTTACCTATAGCTACACATTACCAGCCACTGGTTGTATAGGAACGGATACAAGAACCGTTGTGGTCAATAACCTACCAACTGTAGAAGCCGGTAACAACCTGCTTAATATTTGTCAAACACAGGGAGAGTTTAACCTAACGGGTTTTACACCATCGGGTGGCGTGTGGAGCGGAAATGGATTGGTAGGTCCGATCCGATTTAGTCCAAGTGTTGCCGGAGTCGGAACGCATACGTTGACTTATACAGTGACCAATGCAACCACAGGTTGCATGAATAGTGATTTTATTACCGTGGTGGTCAATGCAGCGACAGCAGTAAACATTGGACCCGATCGGACTTTCTGTTCTTCTAACGGAGTTTATAATCTGAACAGTGATTTGAGCCCATCAGACTTAGGTGGGGTCTGGAGCGGTACTGGAGTAAACGGAAATAATTTCAATCCATCTTCGACTGGCCCAGGGACATTTACAATCACCTATAGCTTTACTAATGCGAATGGTTGTGTATCAACGCAATCAAAGCAATTTACCATAGTGCTGGGCCCTGTGGTTGATGCTGGTAACGCACTGGAGGTGTGTGTGAGCAATGGAATTGTTAATCTGGTAGGGGAAAGTCCCGCAGGGGGTACGTGGAGTGGCCTTGGAGTAAGCGGAAACACGTTTGATCCATTAGTAACGGGTACGGGGATCTTTACTGTTACCTACACAGTTACAACGCCTCAGTGTACGGTGAGCGACACACGACAGGTAGTTGTTAACTCGTCCACACCCGTAACAGCGGGACCTAATCTTACGGTGTGTGTAAATCAGAATGATTTTCTTTTAACCGGTGCCTCAATTAATGGCGGAGTGTGGACAGGTACAGGAGTAGCAGGCGGATTTTTCTCACCAGCAACAGCAGGGGTAGGGGTGCATACGATAACTTATACCTACACCAATAACAAAGGGTGCATATCAACATCGACCCGATCAATTACAGTGAATGCAGCTCCGGTAGTGGATGCAGGTGCGGACATTTCCCTGTGTACGAATTCAGGAATATATTCCCTGGTAGGTGATGTCAGTCCTACCGGTGGTACGTTCACGGGCACTGGAGTCCAGCTATTAAATTTTAATCCGTCAGTGGCAGGTGTCGGCATTCATCAGATCAATTACACCTACACAAGCCCATCAACATCATGTCAGCAAACAGATTTTCGTTTCATAACCGTGCTGGCGCCTGCAACAGTAACAATAGGAAATAATTTAACGGTATGTATTGATGGCTCACCAGTAGCATTGGTCAGTGAGTCGATTCCCGGAGGTACCTATAGTGGTCCAGGAGTCACAGGCAATAGTTTTGATCCGACAGTGGCAGGGATAGGAGTGCATAACATCATTTATGATGTGCCTGATCCAAATGGTTGTATATCTCGGGGTACAAGACAAATCAGCGTAACTGATCTGCCCGTGGTAAGTGCAGGGCCGGATATATTCGTATGTTCCGGTACGCCACTGGTTCCCCTTAATGGGACAGGGATTCCCATCGGAGGTACTTTTTCTGGCCCTCATGTTTCCGGAGGAAACTTTTCAGTTGCATCGTCAGGCTCAGGTACTTTTCAAGTGACTTACACTTACACCAATCCGATAGGTTGCACAAATACGGCTGTGAAAAATGTTATCGTTGATGCAGGAGCTGTGGTCAATGCCGGTGCGGATTTTTCAGTGTGTGTCGGAGATCCATTGGTTGACCTGGCATCAAGAGTTTCGCCAGGCGGTGGGAGTTTCGTTGGTACCGGTGTAACAGGAACAAACTTTAACACTTCAGTGGGAGTGGGAAGTTACACCATCACCTATACGCTAAATAACACATTTGGATGTGCAGGCAGTGACACCTTCGTAGTGACGGTAAATCCATTGCCAACGGTACTGGCTGGCAGCACGAGGAGTTTGTGTTTTAATGAGCCACCTTATGATCTGGCGCAAACAGCAGTTCCCAGTGGGGGTTCATTTTTCGGACCAGGAGTAAGCGGGAATTTTTTTACACCATCATCTGCGGGTGTGGGTTCGCATACCATCTTTTACACTTTTACCAATGGTAATGGTTGCAGCGCAACAGCGACCAGGACGTTAACCGTTACGGATTTACCAAACGTGAATGCGGGAAGTAATAGGTTCATGTGTATAGACGGGCCATTGGTGGATTTAAGTTTAGGTGTAACGCCTAGTAATGGAGTATGGACAGGGCCGGGGATCACCTCGGGTATATTCAATCCTGCTGCTGCCGGAGTGGGAACTCACGTAGCGACCTATACAATTACCCAGTCGAACGGGTGTACCAATTTTGATGAAAAAGTTATTACAGTATTTCCACAGTTAACCGTAGATGCTGGTCCTGATATAACAGTGTGTAGTAATGCGCCAGTTATAAATCTGAATTTGGGTGCGTCCGATACCGGGGGTACATGGACAGGAACGTCAGTGAGTGGAAGTAATTTCAATCCGGCTGTAGGCCCAGGCAATTATCAAGTAGTATATACATTCACAAACTTTTATGGTTGTCAGGCCATTGATACGAAAACAATTCTTGTAATAGCACCAGGTTCAGTAAGCGTTGGTTCCGATCTAACGGTGTGTGTAACGTCTTCATCCATTAATCTTGCAACTAGTGTATTTCCAATTGGTGGTACATTCTTTGGAACGGGAGTACAGGGCAGTACGTTTACCCCATCGTTGGCAGGAATTGGAACGCATCCGATCTCTTATACAGTAGTCGATGCTTCAGGATGTACGACCACACGTCAACGCGTTATTCAAGTAACACCACCGCCTGCCATAGATGCAGGACCGAACCGCGTGATATGTTTATCAAGCGGCTTGTTCGATCTGGATGCAGGTTCATCAGTCACTGGTGGTATGTGGAGCGGTACGGCCGTGTCAGGCAGTTTCTTTAATCCCGTGGTAGCTGGAATAGGTACGCACATTGTGTCATACGTGTATAATGATGGCGCTGGATGCATTAGTACAGACACTAAGAGTTTAACGGTACGTCCGGATGCAACGGTAGATGCCGGAATTAACGTGAGTGTTTGTGTGAATGGACTGGCACAGAATTTCGCTACTCATCCAGATAAGCAGGGTGGGATATGGAGTGGCATTGGTATGAGTGGAAGTATTTTTAATCCTTCCGTTGCCGGGCCTGGAATCCATATCATCAGTTATTTATATACGGATGTTTTTGGTTGTTCAGCAAGTGACACCAAAACAGTGACCGTGTTTGAGAAGCCAGCCGTGTCAGCAGGTTCACCCTTAACATTGTGTACTACAGGAACACCGGTGAATTTGAATAATGCGGTATTTCCGATAGGCGGTGTGTGGACAGGGGCCGGATTGTCAGGAAATTTCTTTGACCCGCAAACTGTGGGTATTGGTACGTATCAATTGACCTACACGGTGACCAACGCGAATGGTTGTACCAATAGTGCAACCCGATCAGTAACAGTGCAACTTCCACCGGTGACTAATGTAGGGAGCAATTATACAGTATGCAGTAGCGCTGGGCTAGTTGATCTTAATTTAATCAGTAACGTGAGCGGTGGAGTATGGAGCGGCCCGGCTGTAAGTGACGGGCAGTTCGATCCGGCAGTAGCAGGCCTGGGTAATCACACGGTAACTTATACATTCAATAACGGTCAAGGTTGTATCAGCGTGGCCACAAAAGTAATTGTGGTTCGTGCGGTGCCTGTTGTCAATGCTGGCAGCGACTTAAGTGTGTGTTTGAATTCGGGTACGTTGAGCCTGGCCACGCAGGGAGTGCCTTCAGGAGGGGTGTGGTCAGGACTGGGGGTGGTAAGTCAAATCAATTTCTCACCTTCTGCTGCTGGAATAGGAGCAAAGGTGTTGCGTTATACTTATACAGATCCATTTGGTTGTTCCGTATCAGATAATATGATTATCACCGTTAACAGTGTACCTATTGTTGATGCGGGACCGAACATTAATGTGTGTACTACTGCTCCTGCGATCAATCTCGATTTATCCGCGTTCCCTTCAGGAGGAAACTGGACGGGCCCTTCTGTGATCGGAAATCAATTTGATCCTTCTGTAGGAGTGGGTAATTACACGATCAATTACAGTTATAGCAATAGTGATGGATGCACACAGGTTGATACAAGAACAATAACAGTAGTTCTGCCACCAACCGTAAACATAGGTGCTAATAGGATTCTTTGTGTGAACAGTCCTCGAATTGATTTAGACATAGGGATTTCACAGGTAGGCGGCAGTTGGTCAGGTAGTGTGGGTTTGGAGGGGAGTTTCTTTAACCCATTGTTGGCTGGAGTAGGTACTCATATTGTCACTTATACTTTAAACAATGGTCAGGGTTGTATAAGCACTGCCTCTAAGACTATACAGGTGAGAGAGGCAATCACTGTTACTGCGGGAGCGAATCGGAGTTTTTGTAGAAACAGCGGAATTTATTCCATGACCAATGACCCATCGATCTTAGGCGGGACTTTCTCCGGCCAGGGTGTAAGTGGAAATAACTTTAACCCCAATACAGCAGGGGTAGGGGTACATATTATAACCTATACATATGCGGATGAGTTCGGGTGTGTGGCCACAGCACAAAGACAATTCACAGTAGTTGATATTGTCACAGTCAGTGCTGGTCCAGCAATTACTGTTTGTGTAAGTAATGGTACAGTTGATTTAAGCTCATCGGGTTTTCCATCAGGAGGTGTCTGGAGCGGACAGGGGATCACCGGTAACCTTTTCGATCCAGGCTTGGTAGGAGCTGGGGTCTATGCGTTGACGTACAGCTATGCAGATGGAAACGGTTGTAGTGGAAGTGCGAGTAAGCAAGTGACTGTTTCAAATCCTCCCGTTGTTGAAGCAGGTAGTAATTTTGATATATGCGTAAACGCTGCGCCATTCTCTCTGACAGGAGCCAGTCCGATCAATGGTAGTTGGAGCGGTACGGGAATTATAGCTGGGGTCTTTGATCCACTGGCAGCTGGCCTTGGTGTACACACGCTTACTTACAGTTTTACTGATGCAAATGGTTGTGCTCAAAGTGATGGAATAGTAGCTACCGTAATTGCAGAGCCGGTGCTCACGGTTGGTATTGACCTGGCTGTGTGCGTTGCCGATACCCCTATTAATTTAATGGCAGATGCATCTATCAAAGGTGGTACGTTCACTGGCGGGGGAATAACGGGTTCGATTTTCAATCCATCTACTGCTCAGGCGGGAACTCATGTAGTTACTTACACTTTGCGTTTCAATGGATGTGATCTGACTGCGTTCAGAAACATCACCGTTAACAATATTCAAGCGCTGGACATTGGAGGTAATATTGAACTGTGCCTGGATGGAAATAATTACGATTTAATCACAGATGTAAACGTTATCGGGGGCGTATTCTTTGGTAACGGGGTAGAGGGCACAGTGTTCAAGCCTGCGTTGGCAGGTGTGGGATCACACGTTGTCACTTATTCGTTTACTAATGCATTTGGTTGTAGCTCGAGTGCCTTTAGGGTAGTCACCGTACAGCCTGAGTTGCCTATTTCTGCTGGCCAGGATTTAACGATATGCAGCGCTGTGGGCACAATAGATTTATTGGGAAGGGGGACACCGTCAGGAGGGGTTTACATAGGTACAGGGGTTGTTAACAATGTCTTCAACCCTGCCACTTCGGGTCTTGGCATATTCGATATCCAATATGTAGTCGATAACGGTAATGGTTGTGTCTCAACGGATGTATTACGTATCGAGGTGCGCTCCAGTATCATTACCAACTTTGGTGTTGACAGCATTGTGTGCGTGAACGCTGAACCCTTACCACTAAATTTCAGTCAAGAACTGAGCGCAGGAACGTGGACAGGTGATGGAGTAGTGGCTAATTTATTTTATCCTACACTGGCGGGGGTTGGGACCCATAATCTTACCTACGCCAATGCAGCTTTGAATTGTGCCATTGCTGGCCAACGGAAGATTACAGTAGTCGGTTTACCAAGGGCCGCAACATCGAATCAGTTAACCGTGTCCGGATGTGAAGGAGAGTTTATTACGCTCAGGGCACAAGTATCGACCGAAGATCAGAATAATAATGTGAACATCGGTTGGTTTAAAGAAGATGAGGAGATCGCTTTTGATTTCGGAGAGGAAATTTTCTTTCAGGTAGTCGGAAATGAAAAGATTTATTACAAAGCTGTAAATCAGTTTGGATGTAATTCCGGTCAACGCGATTACGTGACGGTTCAAACCAATAATCCGTCAGCAGAAATCTGGTCGAATGAACGTACAGTTGGATTCGGGCAGCGTGTACAATTTGCACCTGAGAAAGTACGTAGTACCGTATCGTATATATGGGACTTTGGAGATGGAATAACTTCTCAGGAAAAAGAGCCGTGGCACTTCTACTATGAGAGTGGGGAAAAGGATATTTCGCTCACGCTTGTGAGCGCTAGTGGTTGTTCAACAACAATTCGAGAAGAAAAATGGATAACAGTACTGCCCGAACCCGGTCGTGGGGATGTTACGCTGGGCCTGGCAGATCAGGTCACACCAAAAGAAAACGTGTTGGAGTTGATGGCCTATCCAAACCCTTTCCGTGACGAAGTCAGATTGCAAGTCAAATCTTCCGCGAGATTTTACGTTGACGTTTTGATTACTGATCCGGTGGGAATTGCATACAAGATCGGTACAGTGTTGGTTGATGAAGGAGATAATACCCTTGAAGTTGACCTCGGTCAATTCCCCGGGGGTATGTATAGGGTAGGTATAGTTTCACCTCTTGGGTCAGTTTATGTTAAAGTAGTGAAGCTATGAGGATACTGATATTAGCTGCTGCGGTCTTATTGTTTGGTTGTCAGACCAAAGAGTTTCTTGAGTCATTGAATGAAGCTCCGAGAATCAATTTCACAACCAATCCGGATCAGATCGTCCTTGCAGATAGCATTAAATTGTCATTCAAGAATTCACAGGAGAAATATCAGATCGTGCTAAAGGTGACGGATCGCAATAACAATATCGCAGAGATCAGTTACTCACAAATTGAAGGTGTTGGTAAGTTGAAACAAAATGGTATTGATATCATCAGTAACAACATCGAGTTTCGTAAAGATTCCTCTGTGCTTGTATTTGAATATTATCCCGAGGCTGTAGGGTTGCACCGTTTGAGAATTCAGGCGAGGGACAATTTTGGATTGAGCAATAGCGTCATTATTGAGATCACGGGTTTTGATAACCTGGCACCGGTAGCCAGGCAGCGCTGGACCAAGCGAGGAACATTTGGGAAGTATCATTATGAGATACGGGCAACAGAGAGTTATGATCGGGACCAAAAATACGGAGGTACGATTGAGGAATATGAATACAAAGTACAAGGGGTGATCAGGCACCTGCTGTCCAGCACCCAGGATGCGGATAAGTTTCAGGTCATCTTCGATGAAAAGGGTGTCTATCCATTTGAAGTGCGAGTGAGAGACAATGATGGGAAGTGGTCAGAGATCGTAAGGGATGACATTGTCGTGAACTGACGAGTGGTGCGCGGAAGTTTTAAAAAAATTGTTGTAGCGAATAAAAAAGGGGTCTACTTCGGCCCCTTGTTCAATTTTGTGTGATAGATATTTCTGAGTTCGTCAGCTATTAGTGAATAAATGGTGTTGTCAATGGCTTTCCACTGAGTCGTTTCCAAGTCAGGTTGTAGATCCTCCGTGTATTCTAGATCATAGGTGAGGTAAAGTTGTCCGTTAGGATCTGTTGCGATCCACAATGCGGTAAACTCACCCCTGATTTCCCCCTTAAATTTTTCGATTGACAGGAACTGTTTCATAATTAATAAGTCATTTAAGTTAAACATTAATTTTTAATGCTGTTGGTTATCGGGTTTTTAGAGAGAACACCGGAAAGGTGAAACCAAATTGAAGGTGTGGTAGGACAAAAGGAAACGGAATATATGGGGGTTCCTTTGTAAAAGGAGGTGACGACTGACAAAGGGGGCAACCGTTTATGCCGTAGTCTTATGGCCGCACTCGATAAAAAGCCGGAACTTTGCTACAAAAAATGAAGGTGCAAAAGGTCGCCATTTGGCGACACCTTATCCCAGGAGTTTTTAAGAAATAAAAAAGGGGCAAGGCCCCTTAAGTGAAAATTCCCATTTGAACACCTACCGTTCTGATGGTGTTGTCTTGGTTGGAAGGGAGTGGTGGTGGCTCGGGCTGCTGGCGCCAACTGAAAGCCTGTTCTTTTTCCAAGGGAATAATTGAGGGAAAACTAGTTTGTCGCAGCGTTGAATTGATTTGCCATCCTTTTCTAAAGTCGTGAACCACGAGCGAATCTTTGTTGACTACTTCCCCTTCGCATCCGTGAATCATCAGATTAATCGTGGCCATCTTGCAACACATCCTATCGATGTCTTCACCATACACGTAGTTACCGGGAAAGTTTGCATGAAATGCAATCAGGAATCTACCCGACCCGCAAGTAGGATCATTTACCCTTAGCTGCTTGTTGGTCAATTCTTCTTTGGTACCCTGCATCTTAGTCATCATATCAACCACTGTGGACGGTGTAAAGAATTGTCCTAGTGAGGATTGTTTCCCGCGGCTGGCCAACATTTGGTAGAAATCGCCAAAAGGATCGTACCAGTCTGTGTCGGTGGTGATGTGAGAATTATACACTGAGATCATTTCATAAATCATGGGTTTGAAAAGCTCGCGTTCTTCGTCTTTATATTTTTTGAAGCAATTGACATCTTCCGGAGGGAATCCAGGCGGAGTGAAAAAGTTGATCATGGCTGTTAGCAAGTCGTCAAATACGGTGACATAGTCATGGCGGTATTCAAGTTTACTGAATAGTTTATAGAAGCCCCTGAGGGGCAAGGGTATTTCTTTAGTTTTCATAACGTGTTGGGATTTAATGGGTGAAAAGAAAAAGGGGCCGAAGCCCCTTGTTTGATGTCTACGCCCCGCAGCTCATGCAAGGGAAATCCTGCGAGTCATCGGTAGGATGCTCCATGAGTTTAATGGTCTTGGCGCGGTCCAGGGAGTAACCTCGTTGTTGTAGTTCCTGTATCGAATGTGTATCCCATTTATCACAAGCCCTTTCTAATCTGGACATGTAATCGAAGTGTACACTGATCTGATCATCAAAGTGAAAACGGATATCCAGATAGAGGCCGAAGTCATGGGGACATTGTATGATCCTAAAGCGGGTCCCGGCAGGGTTCATTCCAAGGGTACGCTGGAGCTGGCCGATAAAAACGTTGGCTTCTATTCGAGCCATGGTGTGGTAGTCCACGTGGCCCACTTGGGCACACGGTTCATCGTTAGGTGTTGTGTGCATTAAATCGATGTAGTCTCGCATAAGGCAAATTTTTTAAGTGGATAGAAAAAGAAAAGGGAGCCTTACGCCCCCTGTTGTTTAATTGATTTGATCCGCTGCTTGGCTCGATCTTCTCTTTTGGATCGGATTTCCTGTTGCTCCTTTTCAAATTCGGAGATGGGGATATCCTTGTAGGCTTCGGCTACTTTTCGCAAAAGGATTGCATGCGTGTGAGTAGGATAATTCCCCGCGTACTGATCCATCATAACCAAACGGACTAGTGTTCCCTTTTGCTCGGTGGTCAGTGTAGAGAAGAATTTGAAGACTTTGTCGAGTTTTGTAGGCACACGAAGTATACGATCAAGTTTTCGTTTAGCATTGTACCCCGCCTTGTCATAGATAATAAACCAGGCAAAGGCTTCCTCTTCGGAAATGATCTTCTTGGTGGCTTTCAGGTTGGGGTGTTTCTGCATGGCGTCCAGGATTTTCGCATAGACCTTTTCGCCATCCAGTTCAGCGGATCGGGTGACACGTTTCTGAATCTTAGAGATTTCAACTTTGGCTGTAGTTGGTTCGTTGCCATTGAGAGCTTTAGCCTTGTTGTTTAGATAGATTGTAGAAAACGTGCCGATTTTGTTTCCTGACACCCAGTAGCCTTTAACCTTCGTACCCTTCTTGTCGTTGTCGTTGAAATCATGATATAGCTTCAGGGTTTTGATACTGCGTTCTTCAAGAATTTGGTTGATGATTTCAAGTGGCTGATCATAGGACTGAATAAATACGATATCCTTTTTCGAATCGATTGTTTCGGTAAGATGGCGTACCCGGTGAGCTTCGGTTTTTGCATCGTAGCATTGGTGATCCATGCAACGGTCTTTGCCTTTAATGTCAGCGAAAAGTACTGGTGAGCATCCTGAGCGTTTAGGACATAGGCTGCAGGGACCAGCTTTGGGAACTAATGTTTCGTCTTCAGGATCGAAGGAAGCGTCTGTCAGGTTATGTATGACGTGCTGATTGATGAACTCTTTGAGATCAGATAGGCTTCCAAATTTATTATCATTCCACCGGTGGGCATTGATATACTCGTTTTGGATATCTGTGGTTAACCGTGCTAGTAGCAGTGCCTGTGAAAGTGTGAGCTGGTCCTTCTCGAAGGCTTTACGGGCAGAAGCTACCAGGTCAACAAGTTTGAGTCGTTGAACAACATAGGATTCAGATTTGCCGAATCGCAACGCAATGTCCTTGGCTGTTTGTTTAGAGTCCGTATTTAGGATATGGTGGTAGCCTAGAGATTCCTTCATGGGATGTACGTCCTTGCGTTCAAGGTTTTCGATCATTTGGAGATCAAAGGCTTGCTGATCGGTCATTGAGCGGATGTAGGCTGGAATAGTGGTTGCTCCTGCAGCAATGCTGGCACGGTACCGTCTTTCTCCAGCGATCAGGATGTAATGACCGTTGGTGGATTTGCGCAAGAGAATGGGAGTGATCACTCCGTTTTGTCTGACAGATTCAGTGATCTCTTTTAGTGAGCGGTCGGAAAGTTCTGCATCGGTGCGAAAAAATTCCGCATTGGTTGTGCTCAGTCTGATGTCAGATAAATTGATCTGCGCGAGTTCGGATTTAACATTAGTTGTTTCCATGGTAATAAATTGTTTTGGTTAAAATTTTATTTGAATTTGATTGCGAGCGATACGTGTCTGGCATGCCGGCTTGTCGTTGAAGCTGGACAGAATGAAATTTTTGGCATCGAGCATGGTACGTGCTGATGAAACCAGCTTCATGTAGTTGGTAGCCTTGTAGTGTGTATCGGAAAGTTTTTCAATAAGTCCGATCAGATCATTTTGATCGGTTCGCAGTTCGAATACGTTTTCCGAAAACAGCGATTGGGTGGTTTGATAGTATTTCATAACATCCCTTCATCTGCTATTGATAGGTAACTATCTACTGTGTAGATGATGTGATCCAGGAGTTGGATTTCAAGGAGCTTCCCGCCCTCACGGATTTTCTTAGTCAGGGAAATGTCCTGCGGTGATGGTGTTGTGGCCCCGCTCGGATGGTTGTGGGCCAGGATAATGCCACTGGCATTGGCTTTAAGTGCCGTTGAAAAGACGAGCTTCGGGTCTACCACGGTGCCTGAAACACCGCCTGCGGATAGGTTGTAGAAACCAAGCAGCCGGTTTGCCCTGTTGAGCAGAAGTATTTTGAATTCCTCTCTTAGCTCAACTGTTTCAGCGTCCCAAATCTGTAGAAGGATCTGGTAGATGTCTTTCG
>DAORAG010000025.1:0-15397 GCA_035344095.1 Cyclobacteriaceae bacterium
CCGGCTCTTTTCAATCTCGGCAATGCCAACTACTTCGACTTCAGTGCGGGCATGCTGGCGTACAACAAAACTTTTTGGTTGGGATTTGCGTCAAGTCACATCAACCAGCCGAACAGGTCACTGCTAAACGAGGAAGCTTCACTTCCCATTAAAACAACTTTTCATGGAGGCGTAAGAATTCCACTTGACCGCGGACCCTTTACCAGGGATAAGATGTCGGTGCTATCGCCTTCTTTTGTGTACAAGATGCAGGGCAAATTCAGTCAGCTGGACATAGGCGCTTATTTTCTTTACGAGCCTGTAGCCATTGGATTGTGGTACAGAGGGATCCCCATTAAGCAAAATGTGGTGGACAACATGAGCCGTGATGCAGTAGTGGTAATCCTCGGGTTTCAGTTTGAAAAAATTGAGATGGGCTATAGCTACGACTTTACAGTGTCGGAGCTGGGAGCAATTTCCGGAGGTACTCATGAGGTCTCCTTGCAATACAAGCTGGATATCCAAACGCACACGCGTTCGAAAAAGAAGCAGCGATATATCCCGTGCCCCACATTCAATAAGCGCTGACAATACCCGGTAAACTTTCTTTAAAATCTTACCTTTGCCATCGATTAGCATCCGGTGATCTGCAATGGAGTTTGCGTCAGAACTTAATGAAAATCAGGTATTTAAGACTGTAGGCCAGGCGGCTGCCGGGCTTGGGTTGGATGCCTATGCCGTGGGTGGCTACGTACGCGACCTCATCCTGAAACGCCCCAGCAAGGACATTGATTTTGTTTGCGTAGGCAGCGGAATTTCACTGGCCACTGAGGTAGCAAATCGCCTGGGCAATGCACGCGTGACGGTTTATAAAAACTTTGGAACAGCCCAGATAAATTGGCAGGGATACAACCTCGAATTTGTCGGAGCGCGCAAGGAGTCCTACCGCACCGAGTCGCGTAAGCCCATTGTAGAAGATGGCACCCTGGAAGACGATCAGAACAGGAGAGACTTTACCATCAACGCGATGGCGATTGGTCTCAACGAAAATAACTGGGGCAAGCTGGTAGATCCCTTCGGTGGTGTCGATCATTTGAGAAAGAAGATCATCAAAACACCGCTTGATCCTGATATTACTTTTTCGGATGACCCGCTGCGCATGATGCGCGCAGTGCGGTTTGCCTCTCAACTGACATTCGATATTGAGCCTGATACATTTGAGTCCATCATCAAAAACGCCCCGAGGCTCAAAATCGTCTCAATGGAACGTGTCACGGATGAGCTGAATAAAATCATCCTGAGCCCGACTCCATCATACGGTTTTAAATTGCTTTTCCACAGCGGACTTTTGAAAGAGTTTTTTCCTGAGATGGTGGCATTGCAAGGGGTAGAGAACATTGAAAATAAGGGACACAAAGACAACTTCTACCATACCCTTCAGGTTTTGGATAATGTGTCCAAGGGTTCAGATGACCTTTGGCTTCGTTGGGCTGCTATACTGCATGATATTGCCAAGCCCGTCACGAAACGATTCGAGAAAAATCACGGATGGACTTTCCATGGACACGAGGAGAAAGGTGCCCGCATGGTGCCTGGTATCTTCAGGAGAATGAAACTTCCGATGGACGAGCGAATGCACTTCGTAAAGAAACTGGTAAGACTGCATCTCAGACCTATTGCGTTGGCCAAAGAAGTAACAGACTCAGCGATCAGGCGACTGCTCTTTGATGCCGGCAGCGATACCGATGCGCTCATGATGCTGTGCAGGGCCGATATCACCTCAAAGAACATGGATAAGGTGACCAAATACCTGAAGAACTTTGACCTGGTAGAAAACCGGATGGCCGAAGTGGAAGAAAAAGATCGTGTAAGGAATTTTCAACCCCCCATTACCGGGGATGAAATCATTGAAATTTTCAAGATTCAGCCCGGCCCGGTTATTGGTGAAATAAAAGAAAAGATAAAAGATGCGATATTGGATGGCGAAATCGAAAATGACCGGGAGCAAGCTTTTCAACTGATGGTGAAGCTGGCTGCAGAAAAAGGACTTAAAACTGAAAATCTAAAACTGTAAGAACATGAGATTAGTGACGAGCGTGGCGTGGATGATTATGATAACAATTTCCATTGCTGCCCATGCCCAAAAGAAAAAGGCTTCCAAAGAACCCGTGGAGTCTAAGCCTGCTGAAACACAGGTGCCAGCCACAACACCGGAGCCACAGATAAACAATGAGACAGATCCGGTATTGGAACATTATTACAAAAAGTACGCGATGGCATCGCGGTGGAACGACACCCAGGTGGCAAAGAGTGCGCTCTACGACATGATTATCAGACGACCTGAAAACGACTCCCTGATATTCACACTCGCCTACATGTATTTTGACGGAAGGCAATACGCGCCCGCCATGTTGGTAAGTCAGGAGCTGCTGGCCAGGGATTCGAAAAACCTCGCCTACCTTGAATTATCCGCTGCCTCTTTTGAAGCGCTCGGGATACTGGATCGCTCGTTGCAGAACTATGAAACGTTGTACCTGCTTTCCAACAACACCATGGCTTTGTATAAGATCGCATTCCTTCAGTATGACCTGAAGCGATACGAGGAGGGCCTCACCAACGTAGATATTCTCCTGAAAAAGCCAGATGCGGAAACGATTAAGATCGGTTTTAACGATACCAGCAATAAGCCAAAAGACTTTAGCATGAAGTACGCGGTGCTGAACCTCAAGGGGATGCTCTTGGAGGGAAAAGGAGACAAAGCCGGTGCAAAAAAAGTGTATGAGGACATTATCAAGCAAGCGCCTGATTTTCAGCCTGCTGTGGCCAATTTAGCCGAATTGAACAAAGGCTGAGATGCAACCTATCTGAACTTGAGGTGTCCTTGAACTTGACCTATAGTTTGTTTGGGGGCCCATACTGAACATATTCACGAGGATATCATCCAGGAATGCCTCCAGGGAGACCGGGATGCCTATTACAAACTGTACAAATTGTACAGCAAAAGCATGTACAACGTGGGTTTGCGGATCGTGCGCGATGAAGGTGAGGCGGAAGATGTACTTCAGGAAGCTTTCATCAGCGCGTTTAGAAACCTAAAGCATTACCGTGGTGACGCCACTTTTGGTGCATGGCTGAAGAGAATTGTGGTGAACAAGGCCATCAATGCCATCAAAAGGAAAAGGGCTGAGCGGTTTCCTGAAGAGGGGCAAATCGAAATGCCGGAGGAAGATCAGGATGAGTTTCAGGATTTTCCTTTTACGGTGGACAAAGTGCGGGAGGCGATCAGCCAACTTCCGGACGGCTATAGAATGGTACTTTCTTTGTATCTTTTGGAAGGATACGATCACGGAGAAATTGCCGAAATTTTAGGGATTTCAGAATCGACTTCAAAATCGCAATTTAATCGGTCGAAGAAGAAACTGAAGGAGATACTGGAACAAGGATGAAGTAACAATGACCGAACTGGTAGACCAAGGAAATAACAGCTTACCGTTATGAAGGATACATTGAAAGATTTTATTAAAAACAATCGCCAGGCTTTTGATGACCAGGAGCCCCGTGATTCGGTTTGGGAGAGAATCTCTTCGCAGCTCCCACAAATGAAGCAAAGATCTTTGTGGAATTCGGTCGCCATCTGGCGGGCGGCAGCAGTTGTGTTTATGGGATTGTCAGCGCTTCTCTTCTTTAATAACGTGGAGAAGCCAGCGGACAAACAGCAGGCACACAAATTACAGGGGGAATTTCAGGACATTGAGTCCTACTACGTGGATGAGATCGCCAGCAAGGTAGCGCTGATCGATCACTTTGATGATACATTTGAAAACGACCAGTTCACACAAGACTTTGAGAAGCTGGACGCCATGTACCAGGTGCTGCGAGACGAGATGAAAGCAAGACCAACTGAAAAAGTACGGGATGCGCTGATTTTGAATATCCTCGTTCGCATCGATCTTCTCAATCAGCAAATTAAAAAGTTGGAAGACCTCAAAACCAAGCGCAACAAACAGGACGCTGCTGTCTGATGCTCAGTCCCTCAGTCCCAGCAGTGTCTCCCGCAAGGGACGCTGCGCGCTCAAAACTTTGCGTCCTTGTGCCTTAGCGGTGATTTTAAAAAACTTGCACTGTATCAGAAGTCCTCTTCACTTCTCAGCTCAAACTGCACCTTCGCTGAGTCAACAATTTTGTTGTCTTCACACTTAATTACCCTGGCGGGAAACTTTTTGATCAACCCATAGCTGTGCGTTGCCATAAGCACTGCAGTCCCACTTTTGTTGATCTGTTGAAAGAGCTTCATAATACCGCTGGAAACTTCCGGATCGAGATTACCGGTAGGTTCATCGGCAATGAGTATCACCGGCTCGTTGATTAGCGCCCTGGCAATCACTACCCGCTGCTGCTCTCCGCCAGACAGCTGATGAGGCATTTTCTTTTCTACGGATCCAAGACCCACCTGCATGAGCACCTCCACAAGACGGCTTTTCATTTTGGTGCCTTCTTTCCAGCCTGTCGCCTTCATTACGAAGTTCAGGTTTTCCGCCACGGTCCTGTCTGGAAACAATTGAAAATCCTGGAAGATGATACCAATCTTTCTGCGAAGCAGTGGAATCTCTTTGCCCTTGATCTCTCTTATGTTAAATCCTGCCACCTGAATATCCCCAAGCCTAAGCGGAAGATCTCCGTAAAGGGTCTTGAGCAAAGAAGACTTTCCGGATCCGGTGCGGCCAACGAGAAAAACAAACTCACCTTTCTCTATATCAAATGAGATGTCATTCAGAACAGAATTATGATCCTGAAATATGGTCGCCTCTTTAACACGTACTACCGGATCGGTGGAGAACATCAGTTCTGGCTAAAGAATTATTGATTCGCTTTTTTATGGTCTGCAAGAAACTTCTCAAGACCAGAATCAGTCAATGGATGCTTCAGTAGATCCATAATGACTTTCAACGGACAAGTAGCTACATCCGCACCAATTTCCGCACACTTAATGAGGTGCATGGTGTGTCTGATGCTGGCGGCAAGCACTTCCGTCTCATATCCATAGTTGTCATAGATATGCCGCACCTGAGCAATGAGGTCGAGCCCATCTTGTGAGATGTCGTCAAGTCTTCCAATAAAAGGCGAGAGATAGCTGGCTCCTGCCTTGGCTGCCAGAATAGCCTGCCCCGGTGAAAACACGAGCGTACAGTTGGTACGAATACCATCGCTGCTGAATTTTTTGATCGCCTTCACACCATCCTTGATCATCGGCACTTTCACCACAATCTTATCATCGATTTTAGCCAACTCGCGCCCTTCCTTGATGATGCCATCAAAGTCCGTGGCAATCACTTCAGCACTTACGTTGTTGTCTACGATGTTACAGATAGCCTTATAATGTGCTTTCACATTGTCGGCTCCGGAGATGCCCTCTTTGGCCATCAGCGAGGGATTGGTAGTTACTCCGTCAAGAACACCCAGGTCATATGCCTCCTGAATTTCGCCCAGGTTGGCTGTGTCGATAAAGAATTGCATTTGTAGTGGTTTAGGCTACAAAACTAAAATAAATGAAGGATTTAAGGGGGAGGAGAGGAGATAAAAAAGGGCAAATCGAACATCGCACCGCTACAACCGCCTACCCTTGCTACCTTCCGGTCCTGGGGGAGTTCAGCAGGAGCTGGTCGTGCCGATTTGCCGGGTGGCAAAGGTAGCGATAACAGACAAACGATCAAATTTTAGATCAGATCGCTCAATAGCTACCTATAAAACGGTTTGGAACACAGGTCTTTCTTTCGTTGCCATCTGTCCTGCCCATCGCCCGATGTATTTGATTGCGCTACGCGAGGTCTCTATTCCATGACCTGTATTAGCCAGCACCACCACATCTTTTAAGTTGGAAAGCCAACGCGAAGCATTTTCAATCGACTTGCGGTGAGGAAACAGGATATCTTTGTCCCCAAGAATAACATATACATCATTTTTAACCTGAGCCAGTTCCTCTCCCATGTAATAAGGCTTCTGTGTTTTATCCACAAACCGGGTTAAAGCAAAATATTCATAGTCCACCATCAACTCCTCAAAAGGCGGATCAACAGCATGAAAAGGTTTGTTGAAAATGGCCTTGTCGAGAAAAGTCCGGATGTTCTTCTTTGAAGGGCTGATGATAGGCAACAGATTGTAAAGCAGATTCCGTGGCTTCAATGAAAAGGGTTGAAGGCATCCGGGATTCAACAAGAAAGCGCCCTTTACTCTTTCGCTGCTGGTAATACACAGCTTCATGCAAATGAGCCCACCGAAAGAAGCTCCGGCAACAAACACCTTATCAAGATTCAGTTGATCCAGCACTTCGGTGGCCCACGCTCCATAGCCATTGCCATGGATATCGGGTGTCTGACCGCTGCTTAGGTTGGGCAACCCGTTCGTCTCCACAAGGAAGATTTTGAAGTCTCCGCGCAATACGCTCAGATTGTTGTCAAGATCCCAGAACAACGCGGTAGTTCTTGCTCCCGGGAATATCACGATCGATTCTTCCAGAGGGGTGTCGGTATTGATTCCATACACCGTAGTTTTACCTAAAGAGGTATGAAGGGTGATTTCCTGGTAACTCCTTCCATTTTCTTGCTCCAGCCGCTTCACCCAATCCCGAAACCACTCACGATCTGAAGCAGGACTTTTGAAATGAGATTTGTACTTCACCTTCATACCGCTGGTTTTTATTCCTCGATGGTGATCGTGGCAAAGTTGACCGCACTTGCTCTGAACAATCCCAGGGCACCATTGCTCAGGTTGCTTCTTGGGTTCGCAGGTGGTGGTGAAATCATGCCCCCATCACTGTTGATCAGGGTGCTCAAATCATTGTAAAAGAGATAGGCATTTCTCGACAGGCTGTAGACCTCAAACTTAGCCTTGTCGCCTATCGCGAAAAATACAGGTGAAGGAATTCCATCGATATTCTCGCCAATTCCCTCGTCACTTGCATAATATATATCAGAATTTTCCAGATAATAGGTGATAGAGTCATTCCTGTAGAACTTAAATAAGTAATAGTCGTCTGTCTCTTGCGGTTCTTTCATGAAGGCAAGAATCTCATAAAACTTGCCTGTATCCTTTGGGTCGTCTTTTTCATCTTCATTGATTCTGTAGGCCAGTGAGTCTATGTTGGTAACGGCCGACATCTTATCCGCAGCTTCATAGATTTCTCCTTCTACCTGCACGGAAAGTCGATAGGTCCTGCCTGGTTGCCCTACAAAATTGTTGTTGTCAAAGTAGTATCCTCTGGTTTCAATCTTGCCCGAAGGGTTGTGAACAAATGGAACGGTGTTGCCCAGGTCGTCAGTGATCGATACCACTGCATCGGTAACCCTCTCCGTAGGTCCGGTCTGATAGAATCCTGCCGAGCGGGAAACCTTTACATACTGCATCCCTGGTTGATTGGTAACCTGCCCCTCGATGACAATAGCTTCATTGGCTTGTCGTGCATCGATTACCACAGTCTTTTCGCACGAGAACAGCGTGGCTGTGAGTGCTAGTGCGGTGATTAATTTTATTGCTTTCATAGTTGGATAGCGCTTAATTCTTAAAACTTGAAATTGTAGGTCACTGAAGGAATCACTGGGAACAGGTAAACCATTCGTGCCTCTTTCTGTGATCCGTCTCCTACGATGTTGCCGTCTTCATCCTGCATGGTTCTGGTATAGAGTGTAAATGGATTCTGACGGTTGTACACGTTGTAAAGTGAGAATACCCATTGTCCATGCCACTTCCTGTCTTTGTTCTTTTGAGGTGTCAACGTTGCGGACAGATCAAGTCTGTGAATAGGAGCCAGTTTGTAGGCGTTCCTCTCTGTGATCATGTCAACATTGTAGTCTTCAAACTCATAGCGTCCTGAAGGGATCGTGATGGGACGTCCTGAACTGTAAGTGAACGTAGCACCGAAGGTCCACTTGCGGCTGAACTCATAGGTAGCTGCTGCATTGAACACATGCCTGCGGTCGTAGTTAGCCAGGTAAGCCCTGCCCTGATTGACGCCAGGTACTGTCCTCGTTACTTTGGAAAGCGTATAGCTGGCAAAGCCGGTAAACTTTCCTTCCGTCTTTTCTGCAAGGAATTCAATTCCATAAGCTGTCGACTTTCCCTGACGGAATTCCACCGCGAGGTCTTTGTTGAAAAACACGTTGGCGTTGTCAGCAAACTCTGTTACATCCTGTAGTTCCTTATAGAAAGCCTCCGCAGACAACTCAATATTATGATCACTGAGGTTTCTGAAGTATCCCAACGCAACCTGGTCAGCGATTTGTGGTTTCAAATAATATCCACTCGGATTCCACGTGTTGAAAGGAACCGGAATAGTACCATTGGTGATCAGGTGTGTATTCTGTACCATCCTGTTATAAGATGCCTTGATCGAGCTCCTGTCGTTGATGGCATATCTCAATGAAAACCTGGGCTCCACATTGATATAGGTTTTGATGTTCTCAAATGAACCATAGTGCAGGGTGTCAATTCGGGTGATGGTCACGTTATCTGTAGGGTCGGCATACACAGCAATGTCTGCTTTGCCTATGTTTTGGAATATCGACAAACGTGCGCCATAGCTGATGTTTACCTTGTCGCTGAGCTTCTGCTGGTTGTCAATGTAGAGTGCATGATCAAGGGCAAACTGCCTGTCCATCCTCACGGTTTCATAGATTGAATTTTCGCTGTTGGGCGAGATCACACCGGGTTGAAATCTGCGGTAGCTCACCTGGTATCCAAAACTCAATTCATTCTCTGGTGTGATAAAGTAAGTGAGGTCGTTGTTGATGCTGAATTGCTGCACACGCGACTTCCACACAAATCCCTGAAGCGGATCATCGAAATCTAATTTGTAGTCAAAGTTGCTGGCGATGAATGTGGTGTTAGAAAACAACCGATCGGTGAAGAGGTGATTCCACCGGAATGTCCCCGTGGCATTACCCCATCCAAACCCAAGATTCTGATCCAACTTAAATTCATCCCGACCTGCGTAAAAGGCGAGGTAGTAACGGTTCTTGTTATCCGGCTTCCAGTTCATTTTAGTGTTGATGTCGTAGAATGAAACGGTGTTGTTCTTACCGGCAGCTTTCAGAAATAAATCTGCATAGGACCTTCTTCCCGACACAATAAACGAGCTCTTGTCTTTGCGAAGCGGCCCTTCTATCATCAAACGGCTGGCAAGTGATCCGATACCCCCGCTACCCGCCACATGCTGATTGTTCCCGTCTTTCGTTCTCACTTCCAGGATTGAACTTAGTCTTCCTCCAAACCGACTGGGAATACCTCCGCGATACAACTCAGATTCCTTGATAACGTCAGCATTGAACACCGAGAACAATCCGAACAAGTGAGATGGATCGTAAATTGGTGCCTCATCAATCAGGATAAGGTTCTGGTCAGCACTACCTCCTCTCACGAAGTAGCTTGACGTTCCTTCACCTGCAGAGATTACACCGGGCTGCATCTGCACGTTTTTGATAATATCAACTTCTCCCATTACAGCTGGAAGTTTCCTTACCTGGTCAATATTGATTTCACGCTTGCTCATCTGCAAGCTGGTAACGTTCGCATCATCACGTTCTGCGGTGACTACAATTTCCTCCATCTCCATTACCTCCGGAGCGAGATTCATATTGAGTTCAACATTGTTTGTCAATGTGATCTCCCTTACTTGTGTGGTAAATCCGATGTAGCTGAACTGAAGATGGTAAGTTCCTGGACTCAGCGTGAGTGAATAGAAACCGTAAACGTTGGTAACTGTACCTGTTTGAAGTTCATTGACGTAAACAGTTACGCCTATGAGCTCTTCACCATTGGATTTATCCTTGATATATCCACTGACCGTTGACTTTTGTTGGCCGAATGAAATGATGGGTACTAAAAGAGCGGCAAGTAAAAATATTCGCATTAATCTAATTTTTTTAGCTGCATGTACGGGAGATCCGAAGTAATGGCTAAAAAATAATTGACTTTATTTTTACGAATTGATGTAACAAAATTCTTCTTGCCCTTAAACGGGCGATGCGAAGCGATTTGGATAGAATGAAAACACGGCTGAAAATTAATTGACGAAAGAATAGTTGGTCGATGTGATGTTCGCCACGATTTTCTTCTCGTAAAAAGGTTGCACTACTAAAGCAGCCCGCTCGAATATAAATTGAATTCCATGGCGCTCACCTCCTCGAAAGCATCCACTTCAAGATCGTCCCATATCTGTTCATCAAAGGCTAACGACCGTTTATGTGTTTCACCATCATTAGAAACGAACAACTCATTTCCGGTAAGGTGAACAGGGTCTACTTTTAACAGAATTTTGCCGTCAGCCATTTCCTTTTTGAAATAACGGTGAACGATATTTGATTTGAGACTCATGGAAATAGCGCGATTACCTGACCAGTTTGAAACACAACGGCTGTTCTTACAGCGGCTAAAATACGAAGATGCGGAAGAGATATTCTATACCTATGCGAGTAAACCGGAAGCTACCCGCTTCGTGTCCTGGCCAACCCACAACAGTGTAGCCGATACAAAACGTTATTTATCTTCCGCCATCCCGGCCTGGCGGGCGGCCAGAGAGTTCAACTACACCATCCGCCTTAAAGGCGAGAGCAGGTTGGTTGGAGCCATAGGCGCGGTCAATGACAATGGTAAAATTCAGATCGGATATGTCATTAGTCCTGCATCGTGGAACCAGGGTTATGCAACAGAAGCCTGCAAGGCTTTGCTGCAACAACTAATTAACCTTCCTTTCGTATTCAAAATCTGGACTTTCGTGGATGCTGAAAACACTGCTTCTTTGGCCGTCCTAAAAAAGTGTGGAATGATAGAGGAGGCGCGCTTAAGTCTTTGGCATAGATTTGTAAACCAGGATAACCAACCCAAAGACTGCTTTATATTTGACTATCCGCTACAAGGAGATGAATCTGTCACAGAAACTGTACGATGAGTTTGAAAGCGAGCTGGCCAAAAGTGAGCTGCAAAGGGCTATGCTGCTGGTGGGCGTGTTTACGATGGGTGTTCTGGTCATGTCTTTAAACTATTTCATACTTGACGACTCGGTGATCAAGTTCTATGGTGGTGATTCTACCTACTTCTTCGGAATGGGGTGGATCATCATCTTTGTACTGTATGAGGTATTGATGGTTTGGCTGATAAAGAAGTTCACCTCACGTGGAAAAAAAATAAGCACAAGATTCAAGGTTGTACAGACCACGATAGAGATAACCTATATGGGCCTGTTGATTCTTTACCTCGTAGACATCAAAAACATCTACCAGTTTATCGACTCACCGATTCAGTTCATTTATTTTTTCTTCATTATACTTTCAATCCTTCATCTGGACTACCGCCTGAGTCTGCTCGCTGGAGCACTGGCAGCATTTCAATTCGGTGGAATAATTTACTATGCCTATAACCTTGCCGGGATTCCTGTTCGTTATATGCCCTCCCTTCCCGAAAATGGATTTTACCTGCGTTGTGTAATGTACCTGTTTGCCGCGGCCATGGCAGCATTTGTGGCGGAAGAAGTAAAACGAAGATTGCGCTCATCACTTGAATTCAAATTCCAAAAGAGTGAAATCGAAGTGCACCTGGGGCAACAGGTATCCAGAGAGATACTCGCGACCCTTACGCAGGAAGGCGGAAAACCAAAAAGACTCCACGCCACCGTGCTCGCCCTCGACATCAGGGGATTTACCAAATTCGCTGAGGGCCGCAGCCCGGATGAAATTCTTGATTTCCAAAACAAATTCTTCGGGCCGATTCTTGAAATCATCAATCAACACAGGGGAGTGGTGAACCAGATTTTAGGTGATGGCATCATGGCAACATTTGGCGCACCGAGTCCAAACCCGCTCCATGCTGACATGGCTTTTCAGGCATCACTGGCCATTATCAAAAAAGTAAAAGAACTAAGCAGCTCAGGGGTAATTCCCGAAACCAAAGTGGGTATGGGCATTCACTCAGGCGAAGTAATCACCGGCAACATTGGCAACGAAAGCCGGAAGCAGTACTCAATAAGTGGGAAGGCGGTGATCATTGCCTTTCGTGTGGAGCAACTCAACAAGGACTTTGGCTCGCAGCTGCTGATTACCGAAGAGGTGAGAAGAAATGTTGTCCTGGGGAATATTTCTACGCAGTCGATGGGGCCTGTTTCCCTCAAGGGCCTGGAAAACCAGGTCGAAGTACACAAAGTGAGTTGATCAATAATAAAACATCAGCATCGCGATCAGGAACGCGAGAATGGATGCCACGAATCCAAACATGAAAATACTGTAAGAGATGCGAAGGAGTTTATACTTCCTCGCCAATACCTTGCCGTTGAAATAAATATCCTTGATGATGCTGCCGTAGAGGAAATCAGAATCTTTCATCATCTCCTTCACACCCCACTCATAGTTGTCGAGTTGCATACCATGAAAATTCCCAAAAAAGAGCAGGTTGGTTTTCTTTTGTTTGATGTCTTCAGTGGTGAATTTTCCTGAGGAGATATTCGGCCTGGTGGCCAATACCGCATAAACGATGGTAAGCAAACAAGAAAAGACCAACATCACCGTGGGAACGAGCAATTCGGGAAATTCTTCAAGTTTTCTAAATAGCACTGACACCACCACAGAGAGAATGATGGCGTTGATCGACACCATAATATTGGCCTTTGAATCAGCCATCTCACTGAGGGTGATGTGATTCTGTGATGTGATGCGAAACATGGTTTCTATGCCTCGCTCAGGTTTTGATCCCTTTTCCATTTTACGTTGCAGTTTCTCCAGGTCTTTCTCCAACTGCTTCACGTAGCCTTTATCAAATGGTGGTTTCAATTTTTTCCTGAGTTTCTTGATGTTCCTTCGTTTTTTTTCCTCCAGCACATCTTTGCCATAGGCTGTAAAGTACTTGTGGTTTTCAAGAAACTGAAGATTGAAATTGATCCACTCCTCGTCCGTAAACTTCTTGTCTTTGGTTTGGGCCATCTCCTCCCGCAGCTTGGCGCTTACTTCTAGAAGATCCCCATTGGCCAGGTGAGATAGGTCTGCATCACACAATACTTCACCTACTATATCCTTTGGGTTTTGAGGCATCATCGTGGCCTGAATGGCGTCATTCACAGCTCTGATTTTGTCCTCCGTGGCACCCCATTCCCGTAATAGCTTTTCCGCTGCCTCTGCTGAATAACGTTCGTGTGATTCGCATCCCTGCTTATAACCTGTGTCATGAATCCACGCAGCAATAAGTGCCGTCTCCATTTGGTCGTCAGTCAATCCCGACTGAGTACCAATTTCGGTTACTGCTTCCGCTACCTGCTGGGTGTGTCGGATATTATGATAAGCGAACTTGTCCGGCAAATCCTTCAAAACGGATTCCGCGTAGGTTTTAGACTTATCAAGTAATTTCGAATTCATTACGGTTTCAGGCGCTTAAAACTATCAAAATTTCACAAGATTTGTACCTGCCAGAAAGTGATCTGCCTCATTTGAGGAGGGGAACGAACTAAATGGCCGCATATTTTATTTAATTGAGAATGAAGTTTCTTACCTGGCTTTTGGCGTTGGGGTTGATATCTGTCAACTGTATTGCCCAATCCACCAATAAAGACATTTTCTATCTGTACCTGATAGGTGATGCCGGAGAGCCAACGGTATCAAACGCACCCTACCAAAAAATAATTCAATCACAACGTTCAGAAAACCCCAATGTATTGTCCGCAGCTGTATACCTGGGCGACAACATATACCCTCGGGGGCTCCCTGATGACGATCACAATTCGCGCTCAGAGGCTGAAGAAATCCTGAGGTCACAGATCGACAACGTAAAGGGAGTCCACAATATCTATTTTATACCCGGAAATCACGACTGGAAGCGGGGCAGGGCTGACGGACTGAAGCAACTGCTAAACCAGGCCGCCTTCATCGACTCATTGAACAACCCCTCCATTCAATTCCTGCCTCAAGGTGGCTGCCCCGGTCCAGTGGAAGTCGCGCTGAGCAACCAACTTGTGCTGGTAATAATAGACTCCCAGTGGTGGCTCCACGCTTGGGAAAAACCTGTTGGTGATGATAGCAACTGCGAGTTCAAATCTACCGCTGACTTCATCGCAGGCCTGGAAGAGATATTGCAAAGAAACGAGGGAAAACAAGTAGTGGTGGCAGCCCACCATCCTCTCTATACCTATGGAGAACACGGGGGAACCTCAACATGGAAAGAACATATTTTTCCGTTAACTGATGTGGAAAAGAGTCTTTACATACCGCTGCCCATTTTAGGATCGATCTATCCCTTGTATCGCAAAGTGTTTGGCAACATTCAGGATGTGGCCCACCCCGCTTATCGCGAGCTGAAAGCGTCCATAGAGAATGTGTTAAAAAAATACCCGGGTACAATCTACGCTGCCGGCCACGAACACGCCTTGCAATACATTTCAAAAGATAGTGTGCACCATGTAGTCAGTGGCTCCGGATCGAAATACACTCACGTTAAACAAAAAGGATATTCGAAATTTGCCGAAGATAAGCTGGGGTTTGTTCGGGTTGCCGTTCAGGCTGATGATCATGTGCGAATTGAATATTATACCGCGTCAAATGCCAGTCCAGTTTATCAGGTGGATTTTCAAATAACAAAGCCTTCAAACGCTGAACAGGTTACAGCTGGAGTGGGTGGAACGGTAGTTATTAATGCAAGTAATCAATATGCTGCTTCTGCAAAAAAAATGAAGTGGCTGGGTGAAAACTACCGGGATGTATGGGCGGAGAAAATTGAAGTGCCTGTTTTTAATTTTGAAAATGAAAACGGTGAGTTGAAAATTTTGAAACAGGGGGGCGGACAGCAGACGCTTTCGTTGCGACTCGAGGATCCGAAAGGGCGGCAATACACTTTGCGCTCTGTAGAAAAATTTCCGGAGAAGGCCATCCCAGAAGCATTTCGCGAAACCTTCGCTAAGGATTTGGTGCAAGATCAGATTTCGGCTTCGCATCCTTACGCGGCCTTGGTAATTCCTCCGTTGGCAGACGCAGCGGGTGTTTATCATACAAACCCCAAAGTGGTTTGGCTGCCGGATGACCCCCGGCTGGGCACCTACAGAAAAACCTTTGCCAACCGGCTCATGCTGTACGAAGAAAGACCTGAAGGCAAGGCGAAGGGAATGGATTTCTTTGGAAATGCAGACGACATCGAAAGCACCTTTAAAGTAATTGACAAGCTGGCCAAAGACAACGACAACCAGGTCGATCAGCGATTTGTACTTCGCTCTCGTTTGTTTGACTTGTGGATTGGCGACTGGGACAGGCATGATGATCAATGGCGATGGGCAGAGTTCGACAAAAAGAAAGGCAAACTTTATCGCCCTATACCCCGTGATCGCGATCAGGCCTTCTTTGTGAACGAAGGCAGAATCCCAAAAGTATTCAGCAAAAGATGGGCATTGCCAAAGTTGCAA
>DAORAG010000026.1:0-15340 GCA_035344095.1 Cyclobacteriaceae bacterium
ATCAACTCTATACTGTCGATGCCGGAGGGTGCCGGTTCCAGGGTTTGATGTTCAATCTTGAGTTTAGCTTCCGGTATCCCCAACTCCTGCAAAAGTGCCTGCATCTCTTTGCAAAGTGGGTTGAATACTTTTGTTCTGGATTGACTTAGCTGACTTCCCGCCTCGGCAAGATTGTTCGTTGCTTCATCAAGTTGGGTCTTCAGTTTTCGTAACTCATCATCGAGGTTGTCTGTCTTATTGGCTTTTTCCTGAAGGCGATCGCGCAACTCAATCAGTTCGGCCACTGAGCCAAGCCTGTGTTTCTGTTGAAGCTGATAAAGCAGACTCAAACGATCTTTGATCTCCTCAATTCGTTGTGGGTCGAACTCAATCTTCTGCTCTTCCGTCTCCACCTCGTTCACAATATCAGCCAATTCTATCCGCAGGCTCTCCAGCCTGTCGGCCAGCTTCCTGTACGACTCGGAGTAGTTGCTGATCGAGTTCAGCAGCGACTTACTTTCGGTGATAATGGCATTGGCTGCCACATCCCCTTGATCCAGTTGTTGCAGCAGCAGGTTGAATTTGCTTTTAATGTCTTCAGCATGCTCCATGATTTTTAGATCACTCTCGAGCTTGGGTTGCTCGTCTGCCTCAAGGTTGGCCTGCGTCAGTTCATCCAATTGAAATTTGACAAAGTCAGATTCCTGCTGTAATGCATTTGCTTCGTCACGCAATTGTTCGTATTCAGATTTTGCTTTTAGATAATGCTTCCAGCATTGCGCGTAGGTTGTCCTGAGCTTTGCGTTTGCAGCAAAAGCATCGACAACACCCAATTGAAATTGTTTGTTGCCGAGATCCAATGTTTCATGCTGCGAGTGGACATCCATCAGTCGCGAGCCAATGCGTTTCATGATGTCCAATGTCACGGGCGTGTCATTGATGAAGGCCCTGCTTTTTCCTCCGGGATTTATTTCCCGCCTGAGCACGGTTTGGTCATCGTAATCGAGATCCTCGGCTTCAAATATTTCCCTGAGTGCATATTCTTTGATATCAAATGTTCCCTCTGCAACACACTTCTCAGCTTCGTTCCACAAAACTTTCGTGTCGGCCCGGTTGCCAAGTAAAAGACCGATAGCGCCCAGCATGATCGACTTACCGGCACCTGTCTCGCCTGTCAGCACATTCAGATGACCAGACAAGTCCATCTCGAGATGGTCGATCAGGGCATAGTTTTTTATCGTGAGGTGGGTGAGCATAGATCAAATCGGGCCAGACGACCGGATTACAATATTAAACCAAAATTGGCAATAGGATTACAATTTTGCCTCACGGACCGATGAAGAAACCGGGAGCCGTGGGTCAGGTATAGTTTTGGCTAGTTAGAGATGATCTTTTGGTAGATATTTCGCTTCGGATCCAGCGTATTTAAGATGTCGTAAGCTTCCCTGCGAACGCTCAGATTGCCATCCGAAAAGATGTTTACCAATTCAGTGGATTTCGTATCAAAGAATGAGATCACAAAAATGGCGTTGGGGTAAATGGTCCAGACGGTCTTCACATTTTTTAATACCTCCAAAACCACCTGACGGCTTTGGTCAGGAGTTTTGTCAAATGAATCCAACGCCTGGCGATGATACCGGTAGGTGTTCTTCCTCAGTTCAACCATCTGTGGATTATTCAGATTTTCAATTAGTGCATAGCGGTTGCGGTTACTGCCCAGCGCCTGCCACCCGGGGCGGTTCGAACTTTGGGCGTTATTCACGACAGTAAGCGCTCTTTGAAAATAGGGAGTGCCACCCAGCTCGCTGAACGAATCGTAGTCCATGCCCAACACGATGTAGGCATAAAATGCCAGCATGGAGGTCAGGTTGTTGATGTAGGTGTTGTCGTTATATTCCAGTGGCAGGGATTCGATGTATTCAAATTCCCACTCCCTGTCGGCAAAATTGAAAAGCACTGATTCGTAATTCGTATTGTACACCGGCCGTGCAGAGGTGATCTGAGCGTTGGCTGTGAAATTGCCGATGGAAGGCATTTTGGTAATGTTCAGAAACAGGGTGCCGTTGATCTTTTCGTAGTTCTTATAAGAGTCGTTGGTCCACTTGCGGGTGTTGAGGAAGTTGGCAAATGCACGTTCCATATCTTTAAACACCGCCCGATCTGTAGTTTGGATCTGCTCGGCATTCACGATCACCTTAAAGTTGAGCTCCTGTGCGACACCGCCCAAAGCAGTAAATAGAAATAATATGGAGAGAAGCCTAGTCATAGAGACTCACTATGGCATTAACGATGTCAGCGGCTACATCTTTCTTACTTTTCAGAGAAAATTTTTGGATCTCGCCTTTTCTGTTGATAACGGATATTTTATTGGTATCATGCCCAAACCCTGCACCGGAGTCGTTGAGTGAGTTAAGAACGATTAGATCGAAATTCTTCGCTTCAATCTTTTTCTTTGCGTTGCTCTCCTCGTTTTCCGTCTCGAGTGCAAAGCCAACGATTCGTTGTCCATTCTTTTTTTGTTTGCCCAGTTCTGCTGCGATGTCGGGCGTCTTCACCAGCTGAATGGCGAGATCTTGCTCTGTCTTTTTAATTTTTTGCGGAGCTGCTTGAGCAGGGCGGTAATCCGCCACGGCTGCAGAGAGAACTGTGATGTCAGCGTCCTTAAATACTTTCTGGCATGCTTCGTACATCTCCTGGGCCGATGTTACTCTCTTCACTTCAATGCCTGGATGAGACATGGTGAGGTGTGTCGGCCCGGTCACCAGCGTCACTTTGGCTCCTTGATTGGCCAGGGATTCGGCTATGGCAAATCCCATCTTTCCGCTGGAGTTATTTCCAATGAAGCGCACGGGGTCTAATGCTTCGTGCGTTGGGCCTGCCGTTACGAGTGCTCTTTTGTTGCTAAGCTTTTTTTTTTCGTTGAAGAAAGCCTTCAACCTTTCCACGATTTCTTCGGGCTCCGCCAGCCTCCCGACACCCACCAGGCCACTGGCCAGTTCACCATGTGCAGGATCAATGGTCAGCACTCCGTAGTCTTTCAGCGTATCAAGGTTTCTTTTGGTGGACGGATGCTGGAGCATATCCAGATCCATGGCTGGCGCAATGAAGACGGGGCACCGCGCAGAAAGGTAAACGGCAAGTAAAAGGTTATCACATTCGCCATGCGCCATTTTCGCCAGGGTGTTGGCACTGGCAGGCGCAATAACCATGGCGTCAGCCCAGAGACCGAGCTCAACGTGGTTGTTCCACTCTCCGGCTTCGTTCTTAACGAACTCCGTGAGCACAGGATGTTTTGAAAGAGTAGCAAGCGTGAGTGGGGTGATGAAGTCTTTAGCAGACTCGGTCATGATCACTTTGACCTCTGCGCCTTCTTTCACCAACAATCGTGTCAGGACGGCAGCCTTGTAAGCTGCGATACTTCCAGTAATGCCCAGAATGATCTTCCGTCCTTCCAAGAGCGTTGTTTTATTCTGAGATCTCTTCTGTCTCGCTGCGCATTCTGTAAGTCAACTTGCCTTCCAGAAATTCTTCAGTCGCAGTAGTTGTGGGTTTCGGCATGCGTTCGTAGAACTTGGAGATTTCAATTTGCTCACGGTTCTCGAATACTTCCTCCAGGTTGTCTACTGTAGTTGCGAACTCTGCCAACTTCGCGTTGAGCTCTTCTTTGATGTTCACTGCAATCTGACGTGCGCGCTTTGAGATCACTACCACCGACTCATAAAGGTTGCCAGTAGGGTCGATGATTTTGTCAAGGTCGCGTGTCGTAATAGATGGTTGTATGGCCATGTTAGTTATGAATTATCGGTTTTTAGTTTATTGACTTTGCTTAAGCTTTCTGTATAAAATTTTTCTGCTTCCCTTAGGAATTCACTGTTAGGGTAACTGTCTATCAGGTCTTTGTAGAAATCAAGAACAACACTGTAGCGCTCCTTTTGCAGGCTGGGCAAACTTTGCGTTGCCAGCCGAAACTGTGCCTCCACTTTCAAAAAGGCCACTTCCTCAAGAAAGTTAGAGTCAGGGAAGTTCTCGCGGAACGTATCAAATGCAATGATTGCAGCCTTATAACTCCTCAGCTTCAGATAAAGTTTGGCGTTTTCGTAGTTCTTTCGCTCGAGCTTCTTTTGACACTCTACGATCACCTGTGCAGCTCTTTCGCTGAATTCACTTCCAGGAAACTGATTCAGAAAAGTCTGCATGGCTGCCATGGCTTCCACACTGCTTTGCTGGTCAAGGTTGTATTCCGGGGATGCCTCGTACAGCGAGTAGGCGTACATAAAGTGGGCTTCCTGCGCCAGATTACTACGGCCGTAGGTCTCGTAGAATGTTTTGAATTGCGCTGACGCTAACAAATAGGTGCGCTCATAATATTGGCAATAGGCCAGCAGAAACTCAACTTTTTCCCCTTCGGGCAATCCACGTACGATAGGACGAATTTGCTCGAACAGCAGCGCTGAGTGGTAATAGTCCTTGTCATCGTAATAGTTAAGCGCTGCCTCGTACTTTACGCGCCAGTCTTCGCTTTTCTCTATCCTTCTAAACTTGCTGCAAGAAGATGTCAGAAAAGCAAAAACCCCCAGAAAAAGCAAAAAATACAGTTTTCGAACCCACATAAGCCTGCAAATATACTACACTGTCAAAGAATCACAATTTGCCTTCAGACACCAGATTTCAACTTGTTTAACGGGAAGGTAAGGTTCCTATTTCCGAACGATGAGCTTTCGGGTCAATACCCCGTCATTATCGAGGTACAACGTGTAGAAGTAAACGCCCGGAGCCAGGTCTTCAGTGTGAATCTTGACCCGGTTTTCGAAGGAGGGGAGCTCATAATCACCCATCGGCATGCCCAAAATGTTGTGAATCACCACATTGGCCTTTACAGACTCATTGATAATCCGGTATTCAATAAAGGCATAATCTGAGACCGGGTTGGGATATACGTCATGGATGGTGATGTCTTTGGACTGAAATACCAGCGAACGCTCCTTACGTTCTTCTACTGACACAGAAACTGCGTGTTCTATGGCTTCAGCCAGGTGGCCGCGTTCAAAAACCTCAAATCTGATGTTATTTTGGCCGGAAACTAGTCCTGTTTCCAGGGTGTAAAACAATCCGTTCAGGGTTTGTCCAGGTTCTATTTTTTTGGAAAACTCATCCATGCCGGGCTCAAGGCAATTGTCGTCCAGGCAGAAATATCCCTTCTGCGTTCCCCCCAAATCGCCACCCACCTTTCGGATGATGTAAAATTGGGCCTTATCCGTATTGTTTTTTATCCTGAGCGGGATTTTAACGATTTCGCTCAAATTGGCCTGGTAGGATATTTCGTTCTTGTTGACGAGCTCAAGTGACTGGGCAGACACTTTCAGGCTGCACAGGATCAGAGTCACTATGGTCAACGACAAACGCATATAGGCACACTAATTCAAGTGAAAATATACCTGAATTGCGTTTTTTGTCCTAGATAATTCAGAAAAAAAATGACGAGTGGAGACAATTTCTCACCCAATCTGCGCGTTACGGTTCACTTTTGGATTTTACTACGTCTTCCTTCTCAGGTTTTTCCTTTTTGCGCCACACAAACCCCCTCAGTTTCTTGTCTCCTTCCCTGATTTCATGGGGTGGGATGAAGGAGGCATCCGGTCGTACGTAAAAACTGATATTATTTACTTTTCCCTCTTTGAAATTGATTTTCATGTTGCTGCAAATGATCTTGTTCATGCCTGTCAATACCGCAATCGTTTGCACTGAGTCTTGTCCCTCCGATTTCTTTTCCAATTCTTGCAACGCGTAATAAATACTCTCTCCGTTGCCCATCACATCCACGTGGTTGATGGCCTTGCCGTCAAATATGGCGGTCATCTTTCGACCTTTGATCTGATTAAAATGGGAGAGTGAATCCTCGGACACCACAAAGGAATTGTTCACCAGGAAAATCTTGTCAATGGTTTTATTGGTGATCAACATGCGAATAGAATCAGCCGTCATCTGATTCTCTTCTGTCCACAGCACTGGATCATTGAAAAAATAGAGGATAGAGTCGTGTGCTACGTACACTACAGAGTCTGCGATTCCCTGTAGATCTGACTTGAAAATTTTCACATTGTGGTAGGCGAGCAATTTCTTCTTCGCAGGGTCAGGACTTTCGACTGACACGAGCGTGTCGGCTGTAAGGAATAAGGTATCATTATCGTCTGCAATCTTGGCGAGGTAGGCATTGCCATACACTTTTGTAATTCCAGCTTTGCGATCGTAGTCTCCATCATCGCCATAGATGATGAGATTTTCTTCCTTCGAAGTCATCACGACATTTCCCTTGGCTTTATAAAACTTTCTCAGGTCATTGAGAAAATATTTGTCGCCATTCAATTTGTATGATTGCGTTTCAATTTCACCTCGGTTGAGCGATGATTGTTTTTTGCTGGTGTCATAAAACCCACTCTCATAAACAGCGGTTCCCCCTTCTTTGTCTTTGATGATCGTGTGGTCGCGGAAGAAGATCACCTTCGTGCGGGAGTTGTACTGCAAGGTGTCTGAGTTCAGTGTATACTCATCATTTACACCGACTACATCTCTTTTAAAAGACGCCATATTGGTGTTCACATCGTAGTAGCCTTTGATACTTGTAAGTACGTTGGTGGAGTCCACCAACTTGCCTCCATTGAAATAGCGTGCCTCATTCTTATTGCGATAGTAGTCGAGAAAATCAGTGTAAAGTGTAGCGAGGCCCAGCTTGGTGAAAACCACATTTTTTCTCAGGTGTGCGATGCGATCATTTCCATCATACGAAAGCCCATTTGACGTAACATCTACAGAGTCGCCTTCAATGATGTGTATCTTCCCAAATGCCTCTACCCGGTTGTCTGATTTAAAGAAGTGAGCAGAATCGCAATAGATGGTTGTATTGTTCTGAACGAATACCACGTTGCCAATCAGCCGGTCATAGCGCTGCCCATCCTTGATGCTGCCATAAAGGTTGTCCGCCTTTTTCAGTTTCACCCTTCGCTGCCCGAGGGCTGGTGCCACCACACTAATTAGGGCAATGAAAATCAGTAGTCGAACCTTCATAATGCTTTCAGTGGCAAAAATAGATAAAAGTTAACTTTGCGGTATGGTAAGCCAAGTTGTGCGATACATTGAAAGGCATCAACTGTGTAGTAAGGTCCAAAAGGTTTTGCTAGCGGTAAGTGGTGGATTGGACTCCATGGTGATGCTTGATTTATTTCATACTGCCGGATATCAGGTCGGAGTGGCCCATTGCAACTTTCAGTTGCGCGATAGCGACTCAGCAAAGGACGAACAGTTTGTTGAAGCCAGGTGTAAATCATTGAACATTCCCTTTTACTCAAAACGATTTGAGACCAATAACTATGCCGCAGAAAACAAACTCTCCATTCAGGTGGCGGCTCGTGAACTTCGGTATGCCTGGTTTGAGGAGTTATGCCAGGCTGAGCATTTTGATTGCATAGCGACAGCACACCATGCAAACGATAATTTGGAGACGATCTTGCTTCATCTCACACGCGGGACAGGTATCAGTGGAGTTGCCGGTATTCCTGTGCGGGCAGGCATCGTCATCCGGCCTCTGCTGGGGTGCACACGTGATCAACTAAGGGCGTATGCAATTCAAAACAAAATTGAATGGCGCGAAGACCGATCAAACGATACAGACGACTATGATCGCAATTTCATCCGTCACAATATTTTGCCGCAGCTCAGATCACTGAATCCCGCTCTTGATGAAAGTATGCTGCAGACCCAGGAGCGTTTGTTGGGAGCATTGAGTGTGTTTAAACTGGGTTTGGGTGAATTGGAGAACAAGTTTGTGAAGAAAGTTGGTGACAGGATTATAATCGATAAAGCATTGCTTGAGTCAACTCCATTTCCTGCCGTTGTTCTTTGGGAGTTGGTGAAGAAGTTTGGATTTAATTTCAGGCAAATTCAGGAGGTTGTTGAGGTCGAGGAACCGGGCCGGCAGTTTATTGCGGGAGACTATCATTTGGTCGTTGACCGTAACGAATGGATAATTTACCAACCCAAAACAAATGATGGAGAAGTGTGGATTGAGGAGGCCGACAAGTCTGCCTCGTTTCACGATCAGCAACTCCGGATAGAGACTTTATCGGATCATACAATTGAGACCGACACCCATGTAGCCAAACTGAGCAAAAACACCTTGCGCTTCCCGATTGTTTGGAGGAAATGGAAGGAGGGAGACATGTTTTATCCACTGGGAATGAACAATCGAAAAAAAGTGAGTGACTTCCTAATTGACTGTAAAGTATCAATTGCCGACAAGGAAAGGGTGACTGTTTTGGAAAGCCAGGGCAACATTGTCTGGGTGGTGGGCTATCGCATTGATAATCGCCATAAAATTACAGAGGATACAGACGAAGTTGTTCGTTTTACATTGCTGTGACTTTTTGGGTAATAACCCTTTTTCTTTGATGCTGTCCGTGATAAATTGCGGGCCTTTGAGCGAACGACCTAACTATTCAATAATTATCAATTAGATAGAACTATGAAAATCACCGTTGTAGGAGCTGGAAATGTGGGCGCGACTTGTGCCGATGTGCTGGCGTACAGAGAAATTGCAAATGAAATCGTTCTTGTAGACATCAAAGAAGGCCTGGCCGAAGGCAAGGCGCTTGATATTTGGCAAAAGGCGCCAATCAACCTTTACGATAGCCGTACTATTGGATCAACCAATGACTATTCGAAGTCCGCTGGATCGGATGTGGTCGTAATTACTTCCGGATTGCCTCGCAAGCCTGGGATGAGCCGCGATGATCTGATAGGAACCAACGCAGGTATTGTGAAAATGGTGACAGAAAATGTTGTTAAGCACTCACCTGAAGCGATCATTATCGTGGTGTCTAACCCGTTGGATGTAATGACCTATCAGGCACACCTCACCTCTAAACTGCCTCGCACAAGGGTGATGGGAATGGCAGGAATTCTTGACACTGCACGCTATCGCGCTTTCCTTGCTGAGGCATTGAATGTATCTCCGAAAGACATTCAGGCGATGTTGATGGGTGGCCATGGCGATACGATGGTGCCACTTCCACGCTATACTACCGTTGGCGGAATACCCGTGACGGAAATGATAGCTCCTGATAAACTCAACGCCATCATCGAAAGAACGAAAGTAGGAGGAGGAGAACTGGTGAAGTTGATGGGCACTTCAGCATGGTATGCCCCTGGGTCGGCCGCAGCTCAGATGGTTGAGGCGATTGTGAAAGACCAGCGCAGAGTACTTCCGGTATGTGTTCAACTGGATGGCGAATATGGAATCAGGAATTGTTACCTCGGAGTGCCTGTAGTGCTGGGCAAGAATGGTATCGAGCGTGTGATTGAACTCGACCTCAATGCCGAAGAGAAGGCAATGTTGGAAACCAGCCGCAAGCACGTACGTGAGGTGATGGAAGTGTTGGACAATCTGGGATAACCCTTAAAAGCAGATAACTGATAAAAGCCTGATCCGTTCGGGCTTTTATTTTTTATGGCCGATGTAAAGTATTTCGTCACGCGTGATGCCTGAATGAAAGCATCGGTCAGCGCCAAGCGATTTTGCGAAATCACTGGCCTCTGCGGTTAATCCTCCAGCTTCGATCCTCCTGGGATAATCTTTTCCGAATTTCCTCACGTGATCATCTTGCCCAAACAATCGTTCTCGTCCTCGCGGGTCTGTCACAGAGGTATCTTCAAGTGTCACATCGGGTACAGGCGAAAAAAAAGGAACCTGAAGAATAGCGTAACCACCAGGTCTGAGTACTCTTTGAATTTCTTTTAGCGCTGCGACATCACTTTCGACATGCTCCAGAACATGGTTGCACAAAACCACATCAAATGAGTTGTCTTGAAACGGCATCTTGTGAATATCCATTTTGACTTTGGCCAGCGGAGACTCAAGATCTGCTGTGATATATCGTTGTTGGTGTTTTTTTTCAAAGCCTTTCATAAAGCAGGCTTCGGGTGCGATGTGCAAAACGTCCTGCTGCCTGGAAAAGAAATCTGTTTTGTCCTGAAGGTATAACCAGATTAATCTGTGCCTCTCCAGTGATTGGCAGTGCGGACACAGGGCATTTGACCTTGGATTGATTCTGCCATAGGGCAAGAAAATGCGATAGTGATGATTACAGATAGGACACTCGACCCGATTACCCGCGTAGAAAAGTCCCATTACCTTAAGTCCGATGCCGCTTACGCGCTGCAGGTATTTTCTGGGTACAAATCGGATGATCAGGGAAATTAACTTTTTCACAAGTCAGGCAGGCGCTACACCCCTGTGTAGTTGAATGGTGAAATATCCTTTAGTCTCTGCTTAACATCAGCTGACACTTCCAACGAATCGATAAAGGAATGGATGCTCTCTTTGGTAATCTTCTCGTTTTTGCGCGTCAGGTTCTTTAATGCTTCGTAAGGATTTGGATAACCCGTCTGGCGCAGGATGGTTTGAATCGCTTCGGCTACTACGGCCCAGTTGTCTTCCAGGTCACGATCAATGGCTTCCTGGTTGAGTTCAAGTTTGTTGATTCCTTTCTCAAGAGAATGTAATGCGATGAATGTGTGTGCTAGCGGCACTCCGATATTTCGTAAAACGGTAGAGTCTGTCAGATCGCGTTGCAGGCGAGAGATGGGGAGTTTTGCAGAAAGATGTTCGAAGAGGGCATTGGCAAGTCCAAGATTGCCCTCAGCGTTTTCAAAGTCAATTGGGTTTACCTTGTGGGGCATGGCCGAAGAACCAACTTCACCCGCTTTGATTTTTTGTTTGAAGTAATTCATCGCAACGTATTGCCAGATATCGCGACAATAGTCGATAAGAATTGTGTTGATGCGCTTAAGGTTGTCAAACAAGGCGGCAAGATTGTCGTAGTGCTCAATCTGGGTTGTGGGATGACTCCGGTTCAGTTTCAGGTATTCGCCAACAAACTCGTTTCCGAATTTTATCCAATCAATTTTTGGGTAAGCTACATGATGAGCATTGAAATTTCCTGTGGCGCCACCAAACTTGGCGCTATGAGGAATTTGTTTGAGCAAATCGAGTTGCTTGACTATTCGAACGGAAAACACCTCCATCTCTTTGCCCAATCGGGTAGGTGAGGCAGGTTGCCCATGAGTTCGTGCCAGCATCGGGATATCTTTCCAGTCCTCAGCCTGTTTGCCGATCTGAGTAAGCACACTGTTGAGTTTCGGGAGAAATTCGTTGTCAAGAAACTCCTTTAAAAGGAGGGGTGTGGCCGTGTTGTTTACATCTTGTGACGTAAGACCGAAGTGTACAAACTCTTTTTGTTCCTTCAGTCCCAGGCGTTCAAACTCCTCCTTTATAAAGTATTCAACTGCCTTTACATCGTGGTTCGTTGTCTTTTCGATCTCCTTGATGGCAAGGGCATGTTCATATTTAAAGTCACGATAGATTTTGCGCAAAGACTCAAACTGGTTTTGAGAAACAGACTTTAGCTCAGGAATCGTTTTGCAAAGTGCAATGAAATACTCAATCTCGACCAGTACCCGGTACCTCATCAGACCATATTCTGAAAAGTAGGGAGTGAGTGACTGCGTTGTTTTTGCGTACCTGCCATCAACCGGTGAGATGGCCATTAAAGGTTGTCCTGACATTTGCGAATTGTAAGTGGCAAAATTACAAATTTTGAGGGTAATGGATGTTTTTTTAAGAGGTTATGGAATTGCCTTACGGTTTCATTTCTTTGCAACCGATGAATTCAAAAGTCATATTTTCGGCTCTGCTATCCGTGTTTGCCTGGGACGTACTTGAAGCACAGAACCAACCAGGATCGGAGTATCATATACGTAAAGCTACCGGTGAAGTGATTTTGGATGGAAGGCTGGATGAAGCAGATTGGATTAAGGCTGATGTGGCAAGAGACTTTTTCATGAACAACCCTGTGGACTCCATGGCTCCACTTAATCCCACAGAGGTGCGCATGACATTTGATGCGCATAATCTCTATATCGGATTTACTTGCTTTGAAAACAACAAGGCCGTGATTGTGCAATCGCTAAGGCGCGATTTTGAATTCAGAAACAATGACAACCTTGGAATCTACTTCGATACGTATAATGATCATACCAATGGCTTTTTCTTCAATGTAAATCCATTTGGTGTGCAACGGGAAGGGCTCATGTCGTCCGGAGGCAATGAGCCGATGGACTACTCATCGTTCTGGGACAATAAGTGGTACACCGCTGCGGCTCAATACGATGATAGATGGGTAGTGGAGGTTGCCGTTCCTTTCAAGTCTATTCGCTATAACAATGATACCTGGAATTTTAATGTGGTTCGTAATGACGCAAAAAGGAATGAGGTATCAAGTTGGATACATGCTCCGCTGCAATATATACCTGGATCATTCGCCTATTCAGGAAAATTAATTTGGGACGACCCCGCACCGACACCGGGAATGAACATTTCATTAATACCCTACCTAACAGGGGCTGTGAATAAGGACAATGAAGCAAACACTCCCAGCGAATATGATCCGGGTATTGGCTTTGATGCCAAAGTAGCGGTAACACCAAGCTTGAATCTTGACCTTACCGTGAATCCAGACTTTTCTCAGGTCGAAGTAGATCAACAGGTCATCAATTTGACACAATTTGAATTTGGATTTCCCGAGAGGCGACAGTTCTTTTTGGAGAACAGTGACCTCTTTGATCAGCCAGGTTATCCGGATACAAGACCATTTTTTTCCAGGCGCATTGGTTTGGTGAGTGATACTTCGGATAATCTTCAACGCGTGCCAATTGCTTTTGGTGCAAGACTCAGTGGAAAGATAGGTCCCAAGTGGCGCATTGGATTGATGAACATGCAGACTCAGGAAAAGGAATCACTCGGCTTGCCAAAGCAGAATTACACCGTGGGGGTAGTGCAACGAAACATTGGGAGATCAAATATTGGATTTGTGTTTGTGAACAAAGAATCGCTGGGTGTTGGCGACTTTGATCCAAGCAAGTTTTATCACGAGAGCCTGATTTCTGAAAGGGTAGAAAACGGAGTAACAGTGCAATCACTTAAAAGATACAACAGGGTTTTCGGTGTCGACTACAACTTACGGTCTGTAAACAACAAGTGGAGGGGTGACATGTACTATCATCGCTCTTTAGACGAAGGTGTATCAGACAAGACATATTCTTTCGGAACTTTTCTCGGCTACTTCGCTAGAAACATTAACGCCATGTTTGGCCAAAGTGCCGCTGGAAAAAACTACAATGCTGAGGCGGGGTTTGTGCCGGGGCTTGTTGTTTATGACGGATATCATTCCTACTTCACTCGACTGGAGGGAAGGTTATTCCCCAATAGTAAAAAGATCGCCAACATGGGGCCATTTGCGGAACTCAATCTTACCAATATTGACGGGGTTAAGAACAGAAGCAAAAGTATTTCAGCGGGTTACGGCTTTAACTTTTTTAATACTTCAAGACTGGAATTTTCCTTTAATCACTCATTTCAAAACCTGACGATCGACTTTAATCCGATTGATGACGAGAAATACACCAGCTTTCTTGTGGGAGAGGAGTACGATTGGAATCGAGCAATGTTTATGTACACTTCTGATCAGCGATATCGCTTTACCTATCAGTTGGGTGGTGGCGTGGGTGGTTTTTATAATGGGGACAACGTCAATTTCAATGGGCTGTTGAGTTACCGTTTTCAGCCATATGGAAGTTTTGCAGTGCGCTTTGACTATAACGATATCAGCCTGCCATCTAACTATGGCAAGGAGAAGCTTTTTTTGGTCGGACCTAAGCTCGATGTCACATTCACAGATAAAATCTTCCTTACCACCTTTGTGCAGTATAATAACCTGCAGGATAATGTGAATTTCAACTCAAGATTTCAGTGGAGATTCAAACCAGCCTCAGATTTTTTTGTTGTTTACACAGAAAATTACCTCTCTGACAACTTTAAAAACAAAAACAGAGCTCTCGTGTTGAAGTTGACATATTGGCTTAATATTTAAATCGAGGTGGATGAATGGCCAGATTAGGCTAATTTTACCGTTGAATTAGTAATTGGACGACATGGCGTTTGGATTATTTAAAAAGTCGGAAAAGAAATCGGAGAGCAAACCAGAAGGCGGAGCCAGCTCAAAGTACCACGACCTACAGGTGAAAGAAATTGTTAAGGAGACGAAGGATGCAATTTCGATCGTATTTGCTCAGCCCACGGACCACACAATCAGCTACCGCTCGGGGCAGTTTTTAACGTTGATCATCCCTATCCAGGGAAAAGAAGTAAGACGTGCCTATTCATTGTGTACTTCTCCATTTGTTGATACTGACCTTGCTGTTACCGTAAAACGAGTTGACGGTGGTCTGATGTCCAACTACCTGGCAGACAATCTAAAGGCAGGTGATCGCGTAAAGGTGATGGAGCCAATGGGGCAATTCACTACGGAGTTCAGCGCTTCGAACAAACGGCACATCATCATGTTTGCAGGTGGATCAGGGATTACGCCCATGATGTCACTGATTAAGAGTATTATCAATCAAGAACCTGAGAGTATAGTTTCGCTCATCTACTGCAATAGGGATATCGACAGTATCATTTTTAAAGATGAACTCGAGAAGCTTCAAACCAAGTATGAAGGCAGGCTTCACGTGATTCATGTACTGGACAATGCGCCCATGAACTGGCAGGGATATTCCGGTTTACTGAATCATGATATGCTATCCAAGCTGGTAGAGAGGATTCCGGATTGGGGAATTGAAAAAACGACCTATCTGATGTGCGGACCAGAAGGCATGATGAAGAATGTTGATACGTTGCTGGCTGCCCGGTCGATCCCCAAGGAAAAAATATTCAAAGAAAGCTTCGTACAAGGCACCATTGATAAGGCGGAGAAGAAAGAAGAGCCGGCATCTGATGGCGAAGTAAAGGCGAGAGAGGTAACCATTCGCTACGATGGTGAGGAATACAAAATCATGGTAGAGCCCGGAAAGGCAATTCTGGAGACAGCGCTTGATCAAGGAATTGATTTACCGTATTCATGTCAGAGCGGACTGTGTACGGCATGCCGTGGCAAAGCACTTTCTGGAAAAGTGAAGCTGGATGAAGAGGAAGGTTTGTCTCAATCGGAGCGAGATGAGGGCTACGTCCTCACCTGCGTGGGCCACCCTATGACTGATGATGTCGTAATTGAAATCGGCTAGTTGTTGATCCAGTCGACTGCAGCATTGAATACCGCTGCCTGGTCATCGATGACTTCATCCGGAGTAATTACACCTTGCAAATTTTGCTCATTTCTATCTTCAAGGTAAGCTACGTTCAAATAAAGTACAGACCTGTCTGAAAGCTGAAAGGGTTGATTGCCGCCTCCCTGACCACAGGTGGCGGAACCAA
>DAORAG010000027.1:0-14932 GCA_035344095.1 Cyclobacteriaceae bacterium
AGTCTTTGTAAGCATTGACAAAACGCAAAAGGCCTTTCGACCTGTTTTCTATCGTCTGCAAACTCCCATAGAGGTCTTCCCTGTCCTCCTCATCCAGCAGATGCAATGGCTTTCTGCCGCCATCCGGCATGGCGAGCAATACATTAAGCGATTCTGTCAAAGACACGATCGGTGTTACTGAGTTCATGATCTCATGCGTGAGTACGCGAATCAATTTTTGCCACGCATCCACCTCTTGTTCCTCAAGTTCTGCATTAAGGTCTTGCATCAGCACGACCTTGAAGGGCTTCCCATCCATAACAAGTTCCTTCACCTGAAGTGAAAGCCGTACTTCCCGATTTGCAATCAGCACACGAATCAGCCGTCTTTGACCCGGTTCCAATTCATTGACCGTTACATAAAGTTTTGGGTTAACCGACTTGATCTCGCGGGTGTGTCTCAAATGAAATACATTCAAAAGTTGCCGGGCGGCCGGGTTAAGAGACATCACTTTACCATCCAGATCGAAGCTGATAATGCCGACTTGAATGTTCTCTGTCAGTATCTGCAAATACTGGTAGTGAGTCTCCCGCTGCAAATTGATCTTTCGAAACTCCTCAATAACGTCATTGAAGGCTTCGGAAAGTTTGCGATGAATATCACCCCTTTTTCCCGCTGGAAAGGAAGAGGTAAATCCTCCCTGTTTGATCGATAAAATAAAATGCGTCAGGTCTTTATTGGTTCGCTCTATGTAGTAAATCAGGCTCCAGACGCCTGCCAACAGCAGTATAGTCAGCACCAACGGTGTGAAGAACCAGCTTCTGTTTGCCAAGACATAGGCTAATGTCAAAGCGATGACTGTAATCACCGCAACTCGTATAATGACATTAATCCTGAATTCTCTGGCAAACACTTGGTTTACAATTTGATGTTGTACTTGATAATCTTTCGATACAAGGTAGTGCGACCCAGCCCCAGTTCACGTGCAGCCTTGCTAAGGTTACCATCATTCTTTCTGATCGCTTCTTCAATTGTTTTCCTTTCCATTTCATTGAGATTGGTAAGGTTACCGGTTCTTTCTCTGTTCTCAGAAAATTGGAAGTCGCTCTTCGAGATGCTGTTGCCCTCGCAAAGAATCACGGCTCTTTCAACTGCGTGTTGAAACTCACGGATATTTCCCGGCCAATGGTAGGCCTGAAGTATCTGCCCAAGCCCTTTATCTGCCACAATTGTCTTATTGTATTTCCGGTTGAAGATCTCAAGGAAGTACTCCAGCAAATGAGGAATGTCATCCAATCTTTCTCGCAATGCCGGTAATTGAATTTCAACTGTATTGATTCGATACAACAGGTCTTCGCGAAAACTTCCTTCTTCTTTCTGTTGATGAATCGGTCTGTTGGTAGCCGTCACCAATCGTATATCAATCGACACGGACCTATTTGAGCCGAGCGGAGTCACCTCTCGATTTTGTAAAACTGATAACAGTTTACTTTGTTGATCCAACGGCAAATTTCCAATTTCATCCAGAAACAAAGTGCCTCCTGATGCCAGCTCAAATCGGCCGACTCTGTCCTGCTTTGCATCAGTAAATGCTCCCTTCGCATGACCAAAGAGTTCTGATTCAAAAAGGTGAAATGGAATTGTTCCCAGATCCACTTTAATAAATGGTCCCTTACTTCTATTCGACTGACGATGAATTTCCTTTGCAATCAACTCCTTCCCCGTTCCATTTTCACCAAGCAGAAGCACATTAGCATCTGTGGCTGCTACACGCTTTACCATCGAGAACACTTTGGCCATTTGTTTTGAGTTGCCTACAATCTCAAAATCTGGTTGTGTGTAAACCTCCGCCATGCGAGTTTGGTGTGATCGGAGTTTGGCCACCTCCTGTTTTGATTTTGTCAGTTGATAGGCGGCATTCACAGTTGCAATCAGTTTTTCATTATCCCAGGGCTTCACCACGAAATCCACAGCTCCAATCTTCATCGCCTCTACGGCAAGTTTCACATCACCAAAGGCCGTCACCATAATCACACTTAGCGAAGGATGATCTTGTAAAATTTTTTCCAGCCAATACAGCCCTTCTCTTCCCTTCGTTACATCCGCTGTAAAGTTCATATCGAGTAACACAACATCAGGTAATTTTTGATGGAGCAGAAAGGGCAGTTGAGCGGGATTGGATTCCGTACTCACGTGACTAAAATGTTGTCTCAGGGCTACGCGGGCACTCTGAATAATATCTGGATCATCATCCACTACCAGCACATGAGCCGGACTTTTCATAGGCTCAAAAGTATCTAAATTGTTCCATTATGAAACACCCCAATGTTTCACTTTGAATCACTTTCGCCCGCGATTCTAATTTAAACCGTTGTTTATCAATCAGTTAAATTGGTGGCATCTTTATAGCATCTTTGGCTTGCAAACGGCATCAATATGATACGCAACTACCTCATCGTCTCATTTAGAAACCTGCTAAAGAACAGGGGCTATACGCTGATAAATATTTTTGGGTTGACGGTGGGTCTCGCCTCGGTGATTTTGATTTCGCTTTATGTCGCTGATGAAATTGGTTACGAGCGATATCATCCCGACACTGCTAATATCTATCGCATCTATTGGCAATCGGGTAATCCACAAACGCGCACACCTCACCCCATGGCGCAGGCGTTGGTTCACGATTTTCCAGAAGTAGAAAGTGCAGTGACGCTGTCACCTATTTGGGGACCAGGGTTGACAAAGCAAAGTTTCTCCGTACGAAATCTGGAAAAAGACATTCGTTATAATGAGAGAGATATTCTTTCAGTTGATAGTACATTTTTTGACGTGTTCCCGATAAAAATTATCAAGGGTAATAGAAAGACGGCATTAAGAACTCCTGGTAAACTGATGTTGTCTGAGTCGTCAGCAAAAAAATATTTCGGAGAGGAAGATCCCATTGGAAAATTTCTGGCCGTTAATGAGGATGAAAACCTCATCGAGATCGAAGGTGTCTATGAGGATATCCCACGGCAATCTCATTTTCACGCCTCCGCCCTGGTTAGCTATGTGCACATGAAAGCCAATGAGGATCCCGAGAGTGCCTACTACACCTGGCAGGATTTTGGTCACTTCAATTACATAAAATTGGCACCGGGTGCCGATCCACACAAACTTGAAAGTCAATTGTTGGCCTGGGCCAGAAATTACATCAATGCCAGTGATGAGATAATTCGCCAAATCATAAAGAACAAGGAAGGATTTAAACTTCAGAACATTCGTGACATACACCTTAAATCACATCTGCTTTGGGAGCTAGAAGCAAATGGTGACATCGAGTATGTGTACATCATGACAGCTGCCGCCATTCTTATACTAATAATTGGTACGATTAACTTTCTAAATCTTACCACAGCAAAATCGTCTGAGCGCGCCAAGGAAATTGGCATACGAAGAACATTGGGCGCAATTAAAAGTCAACTCTCTTTTCAGTTTATTGGCGAATCATTGTTGGTAGCACTGTTTGCGGTCATCCTTGGTGGACTAGCTGCCGAGGTGTTGATGCCTTTTTTCAATGACCTCAGCAGCAAACCATTGGAACTGACCTTCGCGCGCAACTGGAACATCATTTTAGGGATTCTCTTTATCGGATTAGTAATCGGAGTGATTGGTGGTCTCTATCCCTCATTTGTTCTTTCTTCAATTCATCCGGTAAAAATCCTTAAGGGCAAATTCACATCCAGCAAAACCGGTAACCTGGTTTCGCGCATTATGGTACTTTTCCAATTCTCCATGGCGATTGTACTGATCTCCGGAACGATCATCATCATGAACCAGATGAACTTCATCCAAAATAAGAACCTCGGTTTCTCGAAGGAATCAACATTGATGATTCCAATTCGTCAATGGGACATGAGGCTTAACTTCGAAACGCTTCAGACCGAGCTGCAAAGAGTGAATGGAGTAGAGATGGTAGCTGCTTCTTCAAATGTTCCGGGAACTCAAATAAACCAAGAACCAATTTTTAAAATTGACGATCCCGATCGCGAAGTCAATGCTTCTCAAATGTATATCGACTATGATTTGATCAAAACACTAGGACTGGAGATAGTAGAGGGTCGTGGATTTGATCGCGAGTTTCCAGGTGATACAGCGAACGCCTATATCATCAACCAGGCTGCAGCACGCGAACTTCAGTTGATCCCACCTTATGTTGGCAAAGAAATAATACTTGAAATTGATGATGACCGATATCGTGGGCCGATTGTTGGCGTGGTGAAAGACTTCAACTATCAATCACTTCATCAACCCATTCGTCCCATCGTGATGCAGAGGAGGCCATGGTATAATACTGTGCTTTTGAAACTCAATACCAATGACATTCAACAAACCATTGCCGATGTTGAAACTGTCTGGAACAAGTTTGATGACAGCTTTGGCTTTGAATACTCATTTTTGGAGGACACCATCGATTCACAATACGTTGCCGAAAATAAAATGGGCCTTGTCTTTGGACTCTTTGCGTCAGTGGCAATTATTATTTCTTGCATGGGTTTGTTTGGCCTCGCGTCTTTGAATTTCGCTCAACGCAAAAAGGAAGTTGGGATCAGAAAAGTTTTGGGCGCCCCATTAATGTCCCTTCTTGTTAATCTGGTCACAGACTACTCAAGGCTGATCATTTTTGCCACACTTCTGGCGGTGCCCGTGGCATGGTGGTCGATGCGCGACTGGTTAAATCACTTCGTTTTTAAAACAGACATAAGTGCCTGGACCTTCGTTTTAACCGGACTGGGGACATTGGTTATCGCCTGGATCACCATCGCTTACTTAACCATCCACACCGCGTCTCTGAATCCAGTTGATACTTTAAAGGAAGAATAATAAACATCTCATGCTAAAGAATTACCTAAAGGTCGCTCTGCGTGCCATCGCTAAGAATAAGTCCTACTCAATAATCAATGTCATTGGTCTGGCGGGTAGTGCCGCCATCACGATGCTCATCATTTTCTATGCTGTTAGCGTACTTACCTACGACCAGTTTCATGAAGACTCGGATAGAATTTTTTTCATGTACCGTGATCGCGCAACGGAAGATGGCGCGGTGCCTGTTTATGACACGTGGTTTCCAATGGCCGAAGTTGCCGTTGACGAATTTCCGGTTGTGGAGAGTGGCACACGCATGGTATCAGCAGGTATTACGTGGGTGAGAAATGGTGACAAAAGATTTGAACAAGCCATTACTTATGCGGATTCAGCGCTATTCAAGATATTTTCCTTTCCACTGATCGAAGGGGACAGAAACACATTGTTGAATGATCCAAACTCCGTGGTGATCTCAGAAGAGGTAGCAAAAAAGTTTTTTGGCAACGAAGAAGCACTTGGAAAGACATTGAACTTCGGTCTGGTTAACGATCGAACGGTTACAGGCGTGATCGGAAAACTCCCCGGCAATTCCACATTTACTTTCGAAGTAATCTTTCCAATCAATACCGCCATCGCTCACCAGTTTATAGGAGACGACCTATGGCAAGGATCGTTTTGTAATTCCTTTATCAAACTGAGAGATGTAAAGGACATCGATAATCTGCGAAGTCAGGCCAACCTGATCATGGAAAAGTATGTAGAGAGCTCAGAGAGAGGCAACGTGCTTTTCCTCCCTCTGAAGGACTACAACGATGAGTTTACTGATCAAAGAAAGTATGCATACACATTACTAATTGTTGCCTTCGGTATTCTCATAATCGCTTCCATTAACTTCACCAATCTAGCGACCGCGCAATCTTTGATGAGAACGAAAGAGGTTGGTGTACGAAAAGTAATGGGTGCCACACGATCTGGATTGATCAATCAATTCCTTAGTGAGTCTGTGCTACTTACGCTGCTGGCATTGATTCTTGGAGGTTTCCTTGCGGAAATATCACTACCCTACTTCAGTCAACTTATCGATCTCGATATTCCGATCAACTTTTTGAACCAGCCATCGATGATCGCATTGATTTTAGGATTAGGGCTGGTGGTTGGGATTATTTCTGGCAGCTACCCTTCATTTTACATGTCCAGATTCAAACCCAGTGAAATACTGAAGGGTTCGCAAACAAAAGGGGGCAGCATGCTGATACGCAATGGCCTTGTGGTGGTTCAATTCACTTTAGCTATCACATTGCTGTGCGCGGTTTCAATTATCAGTAAGCAGGTGAACTTCATGAGAAGTTACGATGTGAAATTTGATCGGGACAACGTAGTGGTCATTCCAATTGGACTTCGCGACTTTGAAGACAGGGAAAATGCGGTATCGAGACTTGTCACTTTCAAAGAGCAATTGAAGACGCTACCAGGAGTGGTTTCTGTGACGGCTTCAAACAGCATTCCGGGAAATTATGCGGGAAACTTTGTGCTTTTCCTTGCAGAAGGCAACGAAGATGCCAGCCCGCTTGACTACAGGATTGCAAGTACGGAGGAAGACTTTTTTGAAACCTATAAAATCAAATTCGTAGCAGGCAGAAATTTTCTACCCAACTCAATTCATGACAGGGAAAACTCGGTCATCCTCAACGAAGCAGCTGTTCGTGATATCGGATGGAAGGATCCCATTGGGAAAAAACTGATCTATCCCAGATCAAGGCAGCAAGTTGAAGTTATCGGGGTGGTTGAAGATTTCAACTACGCCTCTTTGAAGCAGCCAGTATTACCTGTAGTCCACTACTTTGGCGGAGACAGCGCTCGAAACTATCGTTTTATTTCAATACAACTGGACGCCAAATCAAGAGACACGGCCCTGGAACAAGTCGGACGCACATGGGAGTCGATGCAGTTTGACAGAACCTATGAATACTTTTTCCCTGCCGAACGAATGGATGAACTTTATGAGTCGGAGGACAACCTTATCAACATCTTAACCTACGCTACCGGGTTTGCGATTTTCATAGCCTGCCTTGGACTGTATGCACTCGCCTCCTTTACCGTAATGTTGAGAACAAGGGAAATTGCAATAAGACGTGTATTGGGCGCGTCAGTGGGCAGCATTGTCGGACTTTTTTCAAAATCTTATGCAAGAATGGTGCTAGTGGCAATTTTTGTCTCGATCCCACTAGCCTGGTTTGGCATGAGCGAGTGGTTACAAGGTTTTGCCTTCAGAACCAATATTGGCTGGACCATTTTTCTATTCACAGGCTCCATTGCATTGATCATCTCATTTCTTACAGTGAGCATTCACAGCATCAGAGCAGGGTATCGAGATCCAGTGAAGTCACTTCGCGTAGATTAGTTACTCGTGACGCAATGAGTTAATCGGGTTCATCATCGAAGCCTTGAGCGTTTCGTAACCGACCGTCAGTAGGGTGATCAATGCTATCGCACCTACCGATCCGATAAACAGCCATGGCGAAAGAGGAGTTTGATACACGAAAGTTTCCAGCCACTTATTCGCAAGGAAATAAGTGAGAGGTATTGCGATAATACATGCGATCAAAAGCAAAATGCCAAACACTTTTAGAAGCAGCAACACGATTTGTATGTTCGAGCTACCCATTGCCTTACGAATCCCAATTTCCTTGGTCCGCTGCTGCGACATAAAGGAAGCCAACCCATAGAGTCCGATACAGGCGATGAGTATGGCCAGGACAGAGAATTTTTCTGTTAACTCGGCAACTCTCACCTCGTTCTCATACATTCTTCCAAACTCGTCATCCAAAAACCAGTAGTCGAACCCCAGGTCTGGAAATTGCTCCTTCCACTTCGACTCCAGATAGGCGATCTTTTGGCCCATGCCACTTGCCGGTAGTTTGACGTGGATGATGCGGTCGTCAAAATGAGGCTTGGAGCTGATGCCCAATGGATCAATTTTGTTGTGCATTGATCTGTACGGGAAGTCCTCAACCACCCCAATGACATTGCCGGTAACGGGCACACTAAGTGAGTCTGGTCCCCCATAATAACTTGCAGCCGGCCTTATAACTGATTTTCCAATCACTTCCTGGGGAGTCAGTCCTAAAGACTTGACGGCTGATTCGTTTAGGATAATGTTTACAGAGTCAGTTACGTTTTGATGGTCGAAGTCTCTACCCGCGATAAATTTTAAACCGAAAGTTTTAGGGAAGTCGTAATCGCCATTGAGTTGAAACCACTGTTGCTCTTCCTCCAGTATTTCCGGAAACTGGAATCGCATATTAATCGGACCAAAGTAATCGAGACGAGGCAGGTGATTACCAAGTGTCATGTATTTGATTTCGGGATCGTCTAGTACACGGTTTTTAAATGTTTGATACTTTAAGTTGTCCGCTACCGCTCCAAAGCCTCCATAGCGAATCGACACAATCTGATCACCCGCTTCATTAAGTTTGGAGTTTTTCATCAGATTCATCTGCCTTAAGATTACCACTGTGCCAATCAATAGTGAAACAGCTACCGCGAACTGCAGCGTAGTTAAAACTTGTCTCAGTCGGTTACTGCCTTTTCCAAAAGCAAATTTTCCCTTCAATACTGCGACTGGTTGAAATCCGGAAATGAAAAACGATGGGTAGCCTCCGGCAAGAAGTGTAACAAAAAAGATTACCGCCAATAAAACCAGCATCATGTCCCATTGAAAAACGTGACCAATCCCGATTGTCTTTTGAGTCATGGAATTAAACTGTGGTAGAAAAATGAAAACCAGAAGCAAAGCCAGCAGCACCGACAGCAATACCAATAGAAACGACTCCATCATAAACTGAGTGAATATTTGCCCTCTAAATCCTCCAAATGTTTTTCTCAAGCCGATCTCCTTTGCACGAGTGGCAGAACGAGCCGTGGACAAATTGATGTAATTGATAGAGGCAACAACGAGAATGAGTACCGCTACTGAGAGAAACAGGTAGATGTACTTTATCTCTGCGGACTTGTGTGTGATCGACCAATTGATTTCCTTATCAAAGTGAACATCAGTGATTTTCCTCACCAATGGCTTAAATTTAATATTGAGATTAAAGCGTTCGATTATTTCATTCGCTCGTTTTGTGAAATCTTCAAGGATAATTGGAATTACTTCTTCATTTGTACAAACAAATATGGACTGAGTCCATTGACCATTCTGTCCATCACCCATAGAAGTATCTAGGGAATTCTCCAGATCTTCAATAAAAGGTTTCAAAGCTAAAATATTGGCAATGTATTTTGGCTCAAGGTGTGAGTTGGATGGGAAGTCTTCGTAGATCGCGGTTACCATCAACTCAACCTTCTCATTATTGGTTAGCCACATGTGCGATACGCTAACAGACTTATTTATTGGATCTTCATCACCAAAAAGCTGCTTAGCTGTGCTTTCGGACAGCATTATACTGTTAAGGTTTTTCAAGGGGTTTTCAAAATCACCTTTAGTCACTGAGACAGCGATTACATCGCTGATATTATCCTCGGCCCAAATGATATCCTCCGATAGCAAAATCTTATCAGTTGGTTCATAGTGAATGCTGGTAGGCATCCCGGCATATGTGTAACTGGTGATGTGAGTGATTCCTTCATAGTTTTCTTTGATGTAATTATCCCAACCTGCGGGCGCAAAGGGCCATGCCTGCACCTCTCCATTTTCATCCTGGACCCAATAGCCTATTCGATAAGTATCCTTTGCATAGGGATGCATGGTGTCAAACGTCAGCTCATCACGTACGTAAAGGAGAATGAAAATAGCTGCGGCCAATCCAATCGAAAGCCCTGCCGTGTTGATGATTGTATATCCTCTTTGTTTGAAGATATTTCTGATGGAAAGCAGCAGGTAATTAAGGAACATGGCGGTCGTATTTTGAGGTTGAGTATTGAAATATACTCTACCTAATGAGTAAAGTTTCCGCCCCGAGGGATTTTATATGTAAAAAGATGTCACAACGGCTATGCGCCTAGCCCAAATCACGGTAAACATATCGTTTACCAAATCTTGCTGTAACGAATAAGTGGTATAAAAAAAGGCTGTCCGATGGACAGCCTTTGTAATTCATCAAGCGGCTTTCGAGAGCTTATCCTCAGGTAGTTTGTTCGTTCTAATCTCTTTCTTCTCTAAATCAAACCATCTGACTTCAACGAGATTGGCCTTGAGGTATTTCAATACTTCCATCACTTTTCCGTCAATCTTGCTCCTCACTCTTTCGCCTCTTTTAAACAATCGTCTCATATCATCTAAAAATTAAAACAGTTCCTACATTCTTATCGCATAGATATACTCGCGCGGAAAGTCCTCATAAATACCCGAAAATGTGACAAGGTCACCTTCTTGCTTCTTTTTCAAAATGTCCGTGATTTCTTTCACACTCTTCACTTCCTTGTCATCAACGCGCGTGATGATGAAGCCCTCACGCATGTCTGTATAGCGGGATAGTTTTCCGTTATCAAGTTTACTCACTCTCACACCATTTTTCAACTCCAAACGGTTCAAAACTTTGCTATCTACGTCCTCCAGGTTCAACCCAAGCGCAGCAACGGCACTTTTTTCTTCTCTTCTGACCGTTTTTACATCGCCATCCCGGTTTTTCAATACTACCGGAAGTGTCACAATCTTTCCCTTGCGATCCACTTTCACGCTCACTTTATCACCGGGACGCTTCCTTCCGATGTATTCTATAAGAGCTGTGCTTGATTTTACTTCTGTATCATCCAACTGAATTACGATATCTCCTTTTTCAAGGCCTGCCTCCTTGGCTGAACTGTTTTCTGCAAAGTCTACGACAAATGCACCTTCGTTTCTATCAAGGTTTTCCTGCTTGGCCAGATCGCTCGTCATGTTTTGAACTGTCACTCCCAACCAGCCTCTCTGCACTGTGCCATAAGTAATGAGGTCCTCAACCACTTTGCTTACAATATTCGATGGCACCGCAAACCCGTAACCAGAATAAGACCCTGTTGGACTGGCAATTGCTGTATTAATTCCTAACAATCCACCATCAAGCGTTACCAATGCGCCACCACTGTTACCGGGGTTGATGGCTGCATCTGTTTGAATGAATGATTCAATCGCGGTATTTCCAATTTGCTCGTTGCTTTGCGAATTGTTATTGATGATGTTAATGTTTCTTCCTTTTGCACTGATGATGCCTGCTGTTACTGTAGAGTTAAGGTTAAAGGGATTTCCTACCGCCAATACCCATTGACCAACTTTCGACTGGTCAGAATCCACAAATGACAAATGGGGAAGTCCCTTTTGGTTGATTTTAATCAGCGCAATATCCGTATCGGGATCCGTTCCAATTACCTCTGCTTTGTATGTACTGTTATCCGACATGGTTACTTCCACGATGTCCGCACCTTGCACCACGTGATTGTTGGTTACCACATAACCGTTTTCATTGACAATCACACCTGAGCCGGTGCTCTGGCTCGGTCCACGAAATTGAGGTGACGGACCGTAGAAGAAATCCCTTAACGGGTCGCGATCTCTGGTAATCTGGTTTGTCTGCTGGGTAGATCTGATGTGAACCACCGCAGGCGTCACCTTGTCAGCCGTTCCGGTAAAGTCCAGGGGTACCGCCTCACCATTTTCATTGACGGTGTAGGCAACGGACGAAGCGGGAATACCTGAGATGTGTTCAATCTTGACACTTGCATTCTCTTTGCCATACCACTGGCTTACCGCAATTGTGATAGCACTCCCTACAATCCCTGCCATTACAAGTTGAAAGAACCTATTCATAACTCTTTTAAAATTTTAAGTGTAACATTCACTGGAAAGGTCTATACCCTCTCCGTTCAAATCAGCTGTAAATTTTTTCAATTTTCAGCGCTACTTTTTCAACGCCATCTGATACCATTTGTACATGGTAATCCTAAATACGAATTATTTCGGATTTAGGTTCACCCTGCGGCAAAAACCTTTATTTTTTCACCAATTCGCCATTTTTGTACTCATATTCGATGGTAACGTTACCCTCCTGATCGTACCATTTTGACACCCCGTCCCGCGTGCCATTTTTATAGGCTCCTTCCTCCATTATTTTGCCATTATCATAGTAGATTTTTGTCGTCCCCTCCAGCTTGCCTCCTGCGTAGTAGCGTTCCTCCTTCAGCGTAGAGTATCTGAACTCCTTGTACTCACCATCCAGCTGACCAAGGTGGTAACTCATCCGTTTTTCCAATTGCCCGCTGTTGCTCAGCTCCATCTTCACTCCCTCAAGTTGCCCATCCACATAAGAAGACGCAGTTTTGATCAGCCCATTTGGATGATATTCTATCCAATTGCCTTCCCTTTTTCCATCCTTCAACACCCCCGACTGTGACAGGTTCCCCGCTCCATCATTCACGGTCACCTTGGTTAGACCAGAGCCATCCTGAAACTGTTCTGTAATTGCGCCTGCCGGAAGTGATGCCACAGTTTCGGGACTCATGTTGTCGGATGGTCCGGGGGAATCACAAGCGGCCAGTAGTATAACCAACAAAGAAGTAATGATCACCTTCATATACCAATCTTAATTATTTGAGTAAGCCAAATATAAAAACGATAAAAAGTAGCATGCAAGTCCCAATACCCAGCGCCTCACATCGTCATTCAGTCAAAAGCAATTACATTGCTGGTGAAAGCAAAATCATGATTATAGTTAAGGGGGCAGTAACACTAAAAAAAGGAAAAGATCAGTCGATCAAAAGGTTTCATCCATGGATTTTCTCCGGGGCCATTCACTCAACAAAAGAGGCGGACGATGGCTTTTGGGTCCGTGTAGAAAACGCTGACGGGAAAACATTGGGCTATGGTCACTTTCATCAAGGTACAATTGCGGTAAGGGTTTTAAGCTTTGGTGAAAAGCCTCCCGCTCCAAATTTTTGGCGTGAGAAATTAATGAGAGCCCGCTCATTGCGACTCAGCTCGGCAATACCTGCGGACAATATCAATGCCTACCGCCTCATTCATGGTGAAGCGGATGGATTGTCAGGGTTAATCATAGATGTGTACAATGGAGTCGCAATCATTCAAGCGCACACGCTAGCGATGTTCAACGAACGGGATGCTGTTGCGCAAGCTATTAAGGACGTACTCGGAGAAACAATTTCAGCTGTATATTTTAAAAGCCCACCCTCGCACCAGCAAGGTGCTGATGACGAATATCTGTATGGCATGAGCGTACTTCCTCATATCATTACGGAATACGGACAAAAATTTTATGTGGATTGGGAAACCGGGCAAAAAACCGGATTCTTTTTGGATCAGCGAGAAAACAGAAAGCTTCTTTCGAATTATTCAAAGGGCAGATCAGTACTCAATACGTTCTGCTATACAGGTGGATTTTCAATTTACGCATTGCATGCCGGAGCGGCCCTTGTCCATTCCGTTGATGCCTCCGAAAAAGCAATTGCGTTAACCCGAGAAAACATCTCACTCAATGGGTTTTCTCCGGAAAAACATCCGGCTTATTGCATAGACACATTCGAATTTCTTAAGGACAAGAAAGATATGTACGATGTAATTGTTTTGGATCCGCCTGCATTCGCAAAACATAAAAGTGCCAAGCACCAGGCGATGAAAGGATACCAGCGCCTCAACGCAGAGGCCTTTAGAGTTGTTAAACCCGGAGGAATTGTCTTTACCTTCTCGTGCTCGCAGGTAGTTGACCGGCAACTATTTTATGACACCATAGTTTCAGCGGCTATTCAATCCGGAAGAGAGATCAAGGTGCTGCACCACATGGCGCAGCCACCCGACCATCCTGTTTCTATCTATCACCCTGAAGGAGAATACCTCAAGGGATTGGTTCTTTATGTGGAGTAGACTTTTAACGGAGTATGCTTCGCAAGCTTATCAAAGTCTTTGTCGTTGTGTACCAGTTTTACTTTAAAATGAATCGCAAAAAAAGCGATCACACAGTCATTGGGCTTAACTGTAAGGCCCTTTTTTCTTAGTGCTCGAAACAATGCAGCTGCTTGCTCCGCCACAAAGTACGAATCCAACGTCAGAAAATTCAAATTTAACAACCGATCTCGAACGTAGTCGAACTCCTCATCCCGCCTAATACCTTGAAGCACTTCTTGAAAAATTGTAGGGCATATATAAACGATGCCCGATTCAATATTCTTTTTTAAAAGGAGAGGCTGTTGGTCATTCGAACCACTTAGAAACTCAATCCAAACAGAAGTGTCGTAAAGCATTTAGGAGAAGCGACCTTGCCTCATTTTAGCAAGATCACCTTCCCACTTTATCTTGCCATGCAAATCAGCCAACTGTTTTCTTTTGATCCCTCTTATATAGGCTTCAATGGCATTCTCAATCATCTCTCTTTTTGTGGCCGCCTTGCTCAGTTGCATTGCCTCTTCTACCAGATCATCGCTCAAAACAATATTTGTTCTTGTAGTTTTCATACACACAAATATACAAAATTATACACATTCTAATTTCCTGCTCCACTCAGGACTGCTGGCGGAGTCTCCGGATGCTTCACGTAACGCTCGAAGAATTCAATGATCCGAATCAAGCGATCCATCATACGCAATGGGTTGCCACTCCGTGATAGTTCGTGTCCCTCATCAGGGTAACGAATGTATTCAACTGGTTTGCCCAACACCTTCAAACTCTTGTATAACATCTCCGACTGAATTACTCCGGTGCGAAGGTCCTTATCACTGTGCATAATCAGCAACGGTGTGTTGATCTTGTCTACATAGGCGTATGGAGAATTCTCGTCCAGTAATTTTTGCACTCCGGGCTCCCATGGATAACCAAAGTAGTCAGGCACTAACCTCCATGCATTTCCTTCGCCCATAAAAGTGGTAAGATCATAAACTCCACGTTGTGCATTAGCCGCCTTAAATCTTTGATCATGACCTACAAGCCAAGCCACCATGTATCCCGCGTAACTTCCACCGGTTACAAAGTATTGATCTTTATCAATCCAATTATGTTTCGCAGTGGCATCATCAAGTGCCGCCAATATATCATTGGCAGGTCCTGTTCCCCAATCCTTGAAATTCCCGCGTTTGAAATCTTCCCCATAGCCTCCGCTTCCTCTTGGATTACAGAATACGAGTCCGT
>DAORAG010000028.1:0-14813 GCA_035344095.1 Cyclobacteriaceae bacterium
GCCATCGGGTGAAAATGAAAAACGAGCAACGAAGAAATCTACTTGATGCCATTTTACGCTTTTACGGCAATCACGTGGATGGCATGGGTTCAATCAAATCCGTGCCTGTGCTTAGAGAAATACTAAGTTAGGGTGGGTTCGCACTCCAGCCGGAATCCTACTCCATGGTAGTTAACAATATTGATGGATGAGTCGTGCTTCAGGTATTTTCTCAATTTTGAGATAAAGACATCCAGACTTCGACCCATAAAATAGTCGTCATCACCCCAAATTGATTTTAAGATTTCTTCTCGCTTCAATACCCGATCCTTATTGATACATAGCAACTTCAGCACATCTGCCTCTTTTTGTGTCAGCGTCTTCGACCCTTTGGAATGTATCAGTTCCAGCCGTTGACAATCGAATGCATACTCTCCAATTGAAAAGGATTCAGAGTGTCCATTGGATCTGCGAAGGAATACGTCTATTCGGCAAAGTAACTCTTCTATACTAAATGGTTTAACGATGTAGTCATCGCCACCGCTCTTAAAGCCGGTGATCTTATCCTCAAGCATCGTCTTTGCAGTTACAAACAGAATGGGCACATCCCCATCCAGTGTTCGAATATGTTGGGTTAACGTGAAGCCATCTTTTTTTGGAAGCATAACATCGACTATGCACAGGTCGAAAAGACCTTTACGAAATGTATTCTGCGCCTCTTCGCCATCCGTACACAGTGTAACCTGAAAATCGCGATGTGCAAGATTGTCCTTCATTACAAATCCCAGTCCGGGGTCATCCTCTACTAAAAGAATCCTTGCACTCATGTAAGCGGAATGAAAATATTAAATGTTGAACCTCGGCCGGGAGCACTCTCCAGGCTGATTGAACCCTTATGTGCTTCAACAACTAGTTTGACGTAATTCAAGCCCAGGCCAAATCCTTTTACGTCATGGACATTTCCGGTGGGCACTCGAAAGAAGCGATGAAAAATCTTTTTTTGATTTTCTGGCGCGATGCCAATGCCATTGTCCTTAATTGAAAAACAGAATAGCCCTTTGGCGTTGTAAGTGTCGATTTCAATTTCAGGTTTGCCTTGATTGTACTTCATGGCATTATCGATGAGATTAAAAACCACATTGGTAAAATGGAGTTTGTCTACAGTTATTCCGTGCAGGGTGGCATTTAACCGCAGTTGAATATTTCCACCCTTTTGTTCGATCGACATCTGACATTGTTGAACAGCCTCTTTTATCAGCTCATTACCACTTACCAGTTCCTTGCTGAGCTCAAATTTATTTTCATCAAGACGTGCCATTTGAAGCACTCGATCAACTTGTTGTTTCAACCGCTGGCTCTCCTGCTCAATGACAGTGGCATACTTGAGTAGCCGGGAAGGCTCTTGCGAAATGCCTGGGTCTTTCAATACTTCACTTGAAATAGCAATCGTTGAAATTGGCGTTTTGAATTCGTGGGTCATGTTGTTGATGAAGTCCTTTTGAACTTCAGATAACCGCCTTTGCTTGAGAATGACAAAAAGCGTGTACACGAAAAAGAAAATCACGATCAGCAACACTGCGGATGAGAAACCCCAAATGCCCATCTGACTCAAGAGATTGGCCTGAAGGTACGGGAATTGTACCCCAAAATAATAACCCTCATCTTTCCAGGGTGGGAGGTCCTTAATCAGGCGGGCATTCTTGCTGTTTTTGACGGAAATAAAATTGCCGTACACCATGCAACGGTCGCTACAATCATAAATGCCGTATTCAAAGTCGGCATTGATATTCCTTTTTTCGAATTCAGTGATCAGTAAGAACTCAAGTAGATTGACATCGATGGTTCCGTTGATTGCAACAACAAAATAGTTGGTTGATAGCTGATTGACAGGGTTATTGGCAGGAGATGGCGTCCGATTGATTTCGAAAATCTGACTGGCCACATTTCTTAGGGCTGCATTTACATCCCGGTTGAATTGGTTTTCACGTATATCCAGAGCGCGACTCACCCAATAGATCTGAGTGACCGCTATACCGACTATACTCAGGGCTGCCAGTACGATAACAATTCTTAGCGTAGTCCTGCTCACCTTACAAAGTTAGAGAGTATTTATGCCTAAAATTAAGTTTAACAAGTCGTTAACACTTATTACAAACTCATTAACAGCCGCATTTGGCACTTCTATTGATGTTTGTAACATACAATCTGGCGGACAAGATATTTTTCGATATTTTTGAACTTCAGGTTGGACAAATAAGTTTAACCTTTAAAAATCTAAAGAAATGAGAAATTTGATTATTCTGGCAGCATTTGTTTTCGCTTCTGCCACAAGTTTTGCTCAGGTATCTGCTGCGGCAGGTAGTGAGGGGTCATCCTCTGCCATGGCCGTTTTTGAATGGGATGCGGCTTCGCATGATTTTGGAAAAATCAAACAGGGCGTACCCGTAACACACGAATTCAAATTCACCAATACCGGAAAAACTCCATTGGTGATCACCAATGTTCAGGCAAGTTGTGGATGCACTACACCTGATTGGTCAAAAGAACCTATACCTCCCGGAGGCCAGGGTTTCATTAAAGCAACCTACAACGCAGCCGCAATTGGTGCTTTTAATAAGTCAGTGACTGTGATGGCCAATGTTGATCAAGGATTCAAGCAACTTTCCATAAAGGGAGAAGTGGTTGTTCAGGAATAAAAACTTAAAATGAAATTGAAGGGCGACAGATCACTGTTGCCCTTTTTTATTCTCCTACATCGTATCTTTCAATAATGTGCTGGCTGATATATCTGTAGATCAAAGCCAGGGATTCGTCAGTTTTCAAAAACTCAAGATGCTTATCCAGAATTTCCAGGTCTCCTCGAACGGCAGGACCAGTTTGTGATTGATCGGGACCGATTATCAGACTCTTATTTAACGTTTCGCTGATCAACGGTTTTAAAATATTGAAGTCCAGGTGGTGTGCTTCCAGCAGGTCCTTGCTGATAGTTAGCATGTGATTGGTAAAATTTGACGCAAATACAGCAGCGACATGAAGCGCCTTGCGTTCATTTGAAGTGATCGATTTTACATTTTTGCTGATAGCCTCGGCCATTTTTCGTAATTCACGCTCTGTTTCTTTTGTTTCGCTTTCGATAAAAATGGGAATCTGCTGAAAGTCGATCTTTTTATTTTTTGAAAAGGTTTGCAGCGGATAGAAGACGCCTATGTTAGGTGTGGCAGCATATCCCAGCAGGCTTAATGGCTGACTTCCTGAAGTGTGAACCAGCACAGCGTCATCAGGCAAGACCAGTTCCTGGGCAATGGATTGAATTGCGTCATCGGCCACGGCAATGATGAAAATATTCGAACTGCTTGATGAGAAGTCGAGATTATTTTTTGTCTCCGCTTGATAGAGTCTTTTGGTCAGATCTTTTGCATGGGATGGGTTCCGGCTATAAACCTCCCTTACAACATAACCCATGTTGTCCAGTGCAGGAGCGAGATGCCATGCAAGGTTACCCGAACCTATGAATGAAACAGAATGCTTCGACATTATGAGTCAAAATTAGTCAAATACCCATGTATTGGCTGCAACTAATCAAACACATCAGTAAATTGCTCGCGAAAAACTTAAAAGGATGAATGATTATGTTTCCGCGCAGGAGGCAATTGCGCATGTGAAATCTGGCGACCGGGTTTTTATTCATGGCAGTGCAGCAACACCCCACACGCTTCTCCGTGCGCTCGAAGTCAGGGCATCGGAGCTCAGGGGGGTGGAATTGATTGCTATAAGCACGCTTGGTCAACTACCGATTGCCAAAGAGGAGTATAAAGACAGTTTCTATTTTAACTCTCTGTTTGTTTCTGATAATGTACGAGAGGCCATCAACTCCGAAAGAGGTGAATACATACCTATTTTTCTCAGTGAAATCAGCAAACTTTTTGAAAAAGGAATTTTACAATTGGACGTTGCTTTAATTCATGTGTCGCCTCCTGATAAACACGGCTATTGCTCGCTAGGCGTGTCTGTGGATGTGGCAAAATCAGCAGTTCACCACGCAAAAAAGGTTATAGCGCAAGTAAACCCTAATATGCCTCGCACGCACGGGGACGGGTTTGTTCACGTGAGTAAAATTGATGCTATGGTTGAGTGCGAGGACGCACTGCCCGAAGTAATCTATGGATCGAGAGTGACGGAAAGCGATCTGGTGATCGGAAAATACTGTGCTGGGTTGATTGAAGATGGAGCGACACTTCAAATGGGTATTGGATGTATACCCGATGCTGTCTTGCAAAGCCTGGGGCATTGCAAGGACTTGGGTGTGCACACGGAGATGTTTTCCGATGGCGTGATTAATCTTTTGAAGAAGGGGGTGATTACCAATCGGTACAAGAAGAAGCATCCCGAAAAGGTTGTCTCTGCCTTTGCTATTGGGTCGCGAGAGCTATACAATTTTGTAGATGATAATCCTGTTTTTGAATTTTTGGAAGCAGACTATGTTAATGACGGCCGCATAATTCGCACGAATCCCAAAGTGGTAGCGATCAACAGCGCGTTGGAAATTGATCTTACCGGACAAGTTTGTTCAGATTCCATTGGTACCTATCACTATTCAGGAGTTGGTGGACAGATGGACTTTATTCGTGGCGCATCACTGTCTGACAAAGGTAAACCGATTATAGCCTTGCAGTCAGTGACGAAAAGAGGCGACTCTAAAATTGTACCTTTTTTGAAACAAGGCGCTGGCGTGGTTACTACGCGAGCACACGTACACTATGTAATTACTGAGTTTGGTGTGGCGTATCTGTATGGAAAGAATCTTCATCAGCGAGCCTTGGAATTGGTAAAGATTGCCCACCCCAACCATCGGGAGGCATTAGAAGCTGAAGTGGTGAAAAGGTTTGGTAGTAGGAATCACTTTGTTCGATAGCCGAATTAATTCCGTTAAATAAACTGTGGGGACGCCTGAATTGCAGATCCATCACACATCTATTAATAAATTCGTTTGTGAAGCGGCTATTGATATTTTTTGTCGTGCTATCTGCTTGCTCTGATGGTGTTGAGGAGGAAGTTGACTGTTCAACTTTGCGAATTGAACTAAAAAGCAAGTTTGATCCCACTACCTGCTTGCCAGCGGATGGCCAAATCAGTGTCTCCGCTTTTGGCGGCACCAAGCCTTACCTTTTTAGCCTCAATAACAAAACGCCTCAACCGGATAGCACATTTATTGGTTTGCAGGGTGGGAGATTTGTGGTTGAAGTAATCGATGTGGCTCAGTGCACTAAATCGGTAGAAATCGACTTAACGAATTTCAACTCGGGACTGGCGGCTAGTGCCACCACAAGTGCCGACACGGACTGCCTCGAAGGCAATGGCAGTCTCCAGGTTTTGCCAACCGGAGGAACGGCTCCGTATCTGTTTCGATATAAGAATGTGATTAACAGCAGTTCCGAAATCGCAGGATTAAAACATGGCATACATGAAGTTACTGTGGTTGATGCTGAAGGATGTGAGTTTGTTCTAGGCGTGAATGTGCCCCGTGGTAGCACATCAGTTTCGTGGGTCACCAACATCAAACCCATTATCGATACACGGTGTGCCAAGCCTACGTGTCATGTGGCTGGTACGGGACGAGCCGATCTGTCCAAATTTGAAAATGTAAAATCACTGGCCAGCGAAATCAGAACATTGACACAAAGCAAATCGATGCCTTTTGATGAACCCATGCCAGCAGACCAGATTCAGTTGATTGCCTGCTGGGTTGATGACGGTGCGTTGAACAACTAAACTTTCACTCCAAACAGCTCTGTGAGCTTTTCTACAGTCGCGTCTATCTCTTCGGGTTTTGTGAATTTGCTGAATGAAAATCTTACTGCGCCCCTCTTTGAACCGGGATACAAGGCATTGAGCACGTGTGATCCGGCTTGTGCTCCACTTGAGCAGGCACTTCCTCCAGAGGCCGAAATGCCCTCCAGATCAAGATTAAACAGCAACATTTCGTTTTCTTCAGACTCAGGGAAGCTTACGTTGAGCACTGTGTACAAGCTGTTATCCAATTCTCCGGATGTTCCGTTGAAGGTAATGCCTGGAATATTCTCCTTTAGTTTTTCGATCATTCTTGCCTTTAACGCAAGAATGTAGTCTCTATGCTCCTCCAGCTCGCGATAAGCAATTTCCATTGCCTTTGCCAAACCGACAATTCCAAATGTGTTTTCGGTACCACCCCGCATACTTCTTTCCTGTGCGCCACCGTGAACAAATGGATGAATCTTTTTGTCCTTGTTAATGTACATGAAACCCACGCCTTTCGGTCCGTGAAATTTGTGAGCAGCAGCCGTCATGGCATGAATCTTCAATTTTTTTAAGTCATGCCGGTAATGCCCGATGGACTGCACTGTGTCGGAGTGAAAGTAGCCCTTATATCGATCCACGAGCTCGGCAACTCGCTCTATGTCGAGCAGGTTGCCAATCTCATTGTTAGCATGCATCAGTGATACAAGAGAGCCGGGATAAGTTTTTAAAAGTCTCTCCAGGTCTTCGTAGTCAACGCTCCCGTTTTTGTCAAGTTTCACCATGTGTAACTCGATGGCGCCTTCTTTTGCCAACACCTCCAGCGTGTGACTTACGGCATGATGCTCGATGGGAGAAGAAATAGCATGCTTGATTTTATAGGTAGAAATGCTGCTAACTAAAATGGCATTGTCTGCTTCTGTGCCTCCTGATGTAAATATGATTTCGCCTGGTGTGCAATTGAGTATCTCAGCAATTCTCTTTCTTCCCATCTCAATGGCCGAGCGTACTTTTCTGCCGTGACTATGAGTGGATGAAGGATTTCCGAAATCTTCCAGCATAAATGGTTTCATCGCTTCGAATACTTCAGGGTCGAGAGCGGTAGTAGCTGCGTTATCAAGATAGATGCTCATAATACATCAATTTTTGTTGATCAATTCTTTAATGTCGGCAATCATCCTTTCTGCCAGAGCGTCAGCTTTCTTTTCGTTCTGAGACTCTGCATAGATTCTAATGATAGGTTCTGTGTTCGACTTACGAAGGTGAACCCATTCTTTTTGTTCCTCAAAGTCAATTTTCACACCATCAGTAGTATTGACCTTTTCGTTTTTATGTTTGTCTTTTATCTGTTCTAATACTTCGTCAACGTTGATGTCACCCGTAAGCTCAATCTTGTTTTTGGATATATGGTATGCGGGGTAGGTCTTGCGAAGCGCTGAAGCTGTCAGGCCTGACTTGGCCAGGTGACTTAGGAAAAGGCCAATACCGATAAGCGCATCGCGGCCGTAGTGAAAGTCAGGTACGATAATGCCACCGTTACCCTCTCCTCCGATCACTGCCTTTACTCTTTTCATTTCGCTCACCACATTCACCTCACCAACAGCTGCAGCCGAATATTTTTGACCAGCCAACTCGGTCACATCGCGTAGCGCACGGGTTGACGAAAGATTAGAAACCGTGTTGCCCTTTTTCTTTGACAAAATATAGTCTGCAACTGCGACCAATGTATACTCTTCGCCAAATGGCTTTCCATCTTCCTGTATCAGCGCGAGGCGGTCAACATCCGGATCCACTACAATACCCAGGTCATACTTTCCTTTCACTACCAGTTTGCTGATCTCTTTTAAGTTTTCCGGAAGCGGCTCCGGGTTGTGTGGAAATTCTCCGTTAGGAGTGCAATAAATTTTTTTGACTTTCTTAACGCCAAGTTCTTCAAGCAATACCGGGATTACAATTCCTCCGGTTGAGTTAACGGCATCAACAGCAATTTTGAACTTAGCTTTCTTAATCGCCTTCACATCCACAAGTGAATGCTTTTTCACTAGCGCAATATGTTTTTTGAGATAATTTTTAGCGGCTTTAAACTCTCCTAGTTTGTCAACGGGTGCAAAATCGAATGATTCGCTTGCTGCCAAATCTAAAATCGTCTTGCCATCTTCTGCGGAAATGAACTCTCCCTGGTCATTAAGAAGTTTTAGCGCATTCCATTGAATAGGGTTGTGACTGGCAGTAAGAATAATTCCACCGTCTGCTTTTTCCATGGGAACAGCCAGTTCGACAGTTGGAGTTGTAGAAAGCCCAAGGTCGACTACATCAAGCCCAAGGCCCAGCAAGGTGTTGCTCACTAAATTGCTGATCATTTCACCTGAAATGCGGGCATCTCTTCCCAGTACGACTTTTTTTCCTTTTTTTGATTTTAGCCAGGTGCCGTATGCAGCAGCAAATTTAACGGTGTCTATTGGTGTAAGTGCTTCGCCAGGATGACCACCGATGGTACCTCTTATTCCCGAAATGGATTTTATTAACGCCACGTTCTGATTTCAAAATTTTCGAACGCGAAGTTAACTGAAATTGGGCTATTGAACAGTGATTTTCGTCAGAGTCCTCGCACCCGACTGGTTTATTAAACCACTAAATAAATAGAGTAATGTGCTTGAAACTAAGATCGCTTGATTTCCGGAAACTCCGTGGATCCGTTGCTCTCCGGATTAGGGCAAGCCTCACCAGCACTCAGCGTTTTGCCGCAATATCCGCAGGTGGTTCCTTCCTTCACCAGCCAAGGACTCTGAGATGCGCAAGTGCCTCTAAATTCTCCGTTCTTCAAGAAAATAAGTCTGACAGACATCAGAACGAAGAACAATGCTATAAAACCTATGGAAAATAGAAGAATGGCCATGTTGTGTAACTTTGAGCAAAAGTAATTTATCTCTTCAACACATCGTAAGTGATTTAAGTTTATTTGAACATGAGAAAACCACCCGTTAGCGAGGACAACAATAGGGCAGCAAAACTTGAAGCATTTGATCGATTGCTTACCATTATGGATGAGCTAAGGGAAAATTGCCCTTGGGATAAGAAACAAACACTGGAAAGTCTAAGGCACCTTACCATCGAGGAAACTTACGAATTGTCAGACGCCATATTAGAGGGTGATCTTCAGGAGATTAAAAAAGAGCTTGGCGACTTGATGTTGCACAACGCATTCTACGCGCGTATAGCTTCTGAGATGCAAGCTTTTGATATGGCAGACGTGCTCAATTCAATTTGCGATAAGCTCATTGAGAGACATCCTCACGTTTATGGTGATGTTATTGCCGAGGACGAAGAAGTTGTAAAATCCAATTGGGAGAAATTGAAGCTCAAGCATGGAAATAAATCAGTGCTTGAAGGCGTGCCACAATCATTGCCCGCGTTGGTCAAAGCAATCAGAATCCAAGACAAGGCCAGAGGGGTGGGATTTGACTGGGAGAAGAAAGAGCAAGTTTGGGAAAAAGTAGAAGAGGAAATGAATGAATTCAAGAAGGAGTTCAATGCTGTTTCATCGGATACGATCAACAAAGAAAGGGCTACAGCAGAGTTTGGCGATCTGTTGTTTTCTCTCGTGAACTATGCGCGTTTTATTCAAATTGATCCTGAAGAAGCCCTTGAGCGAACCAATAAGAAATTCATTCAGAGATTTCAATATCTAGAATTAGAATCGGCTAAGGACGGTAAAAAAATGGGAGAAATGACGCTGGCTGAGATGGACCAATACTGGGAGAGAGCTAAGGAAAATCACTAGCGTGCCGGACGGTTTTCAACAATTTTAAGTTAAACCTTACACTCTTCGATTTACCGTTTGATTTTGGCCTAATTTGACGAGGTTAAATCTGATATGGGAGAAGGGAATAAGAAATCTGCGGGTATTTCAGCTACGTCAATCACCGGGCTGGTTGTGGTGATTGTAATTTCCTTTATTATACTCATCATCATCAATTATTTTACCCTGCGGGTAATGTCTGGTGTCCGGGCTTATCTGTATGGCGAGTCACAGTATTCCAAAGGTGAAAAAGACGCCTCACAAAATCTCCTGACTTTTATTAGCTCAAGGGATATTGCTGATTGGAATGAGTATAAGCGTAATATTAGTATCCCTAAAGGCGACTGGAAGGCCAGGGAAGCGCTAATTACCGGTGCACCAGATGACTCAATCCGTTATGGATTAATGCAGGGTGGTAATCACGAAAGTGACATTGATAACATGATGTGGTTGTTTAACAACTTCAAATCATCGTCACTGATGCGAGAGCCTATTCAAATATGGGCTAGAGGGGACTCACTTATCGATCAGAAGGAAAAGATAGCACAAAGAATCAAAGCAGCGATAGACGGTCAAACGATACATGAGCAGAAGGACGCTTTGACAGAAGAGTTGAAAGCGAACATGGTTCAACTTACAATTGAGGAACGAAACTTTTCCCGTACTCTTGGTGACACCGCCAGAGAAATCACCACCTATTTGTTTGTTGCCAATGTCGTACTCACATTGATAATTATCGGAGCGGTCTCACTATATATTTTCAAACTGTTGAAGAAACTGAACGAAAAGAATATGGACCTCGAGCTTGCCAATAAAGAATTGGACAGGTTAGTCTATACGATTTCCCATGACCTTCGTTCGCCCATCAGTTCCATGATGGGGCTTGTGGGGCTCGCGCAGCGCGAAAAGGAGATGAGCCAGATGAACACCTACCTGACCATGATGGAGCAAACGCTCAAAAAGCAAGAAACTTTTGTAAAAGAGACCATCGAGATGTCGAAAGAGAACAGAAGAGATGTTCAAAAGGAGATTGTCGACTTATCGCATATGCTGGATCAGGTAATTTCGATGCACAAACATATGCCTGATGCGCAGGGCATCAGGTTCTCTACAGAAATTGGCATTTACAGGATTTTCACTGACAAGCATCGGCTGCAGGTGATTCTGAGTAATCTCTTGTCAAATGCTATCAAATACCACGACCCGGCTAAGAATGATAGATTTATCTCAGTTTCCACAAAGTCGTTTATGGACAAAGTTAAGATAGAGGTCTCAGACAATGGAATAGGTATCGAAACTCACGATCAGAAAAAAGTGTTCGAGATGTTTTACATGTCCAACGATCACAATAAAGGTTCTGGACTTGGGCTTTATATTGTAAATGAAATGGCCCGTAAAATCGGTGGAGAGGTTGAAATAAAGTCGACACCAGGGGAAGGGTCCACCTTCAGCGTTATCCTGAACAAATGAGCTATCGCATCCGATTATCTACTTTCGTGGAGTCGCCCCATTCGAAATAATCGTCCTCTTCAAGTTCGATTTCTTTTTTCTTGATCTTTCCCTTCAGTTTGAATGCATCTTTCAATTCCTGGACTTCTTTCTTTAGATCATTAACAATTTTCTTCTTGACAGCATCTTTGTCGTAAATCACCCTATAATCATCGGTAGTGCCAATAATTTTTAAATAGATTCTGGATTGGCCTGTCTGACTATCCTCAATCGCGCCAAAAGCTTCGTCTGGGTCAATTTTTTTGCGACTCCTTAGCGGTGCAATTACTCGGTAGTCGATATGCTGATCGAAAGTGTGTGTGCCGCTGATCTGTATGGTGGTGACATTACTTCTCACTTCCATCTGTGGAATGTATACGGTTTTGTTTTCGATGTGAATATCATTTCTCAGATCAGCAAATCGAAGTTGGTTCAAACCATCATCATCAAGGTATCGATCCAGCTTGTGCAGGGGTTCGAAATCATTAAGCTGCCCATCACGAATGGTAGTGCTTATGTTGGCCACCAATGTTTCCTGGTATAATTTCAATTTTTCATTCAAAGTCATTTCCAGCTCCACATCGGCATAGGCCCGTCCTTTCAAATGTTTGTCCTGAATAAAATCCTGCTGAAAGTTTTCAAACACATAAAATGCCGAATCCACGTTTACGCCATTCACCTTGAAGGAGCTGATGACATCGATGGCTTTGTTATTTTTTGCATCTACAATCCCGTTAAGCGACAGACTTCCTCCCATTGCCTGGAATTCAATGTTTCTGGCAGCAGCGGTTTGGCTCTTGATGAGCAAATTGCCTGTAATGTTGCTTGGTTTGAACTTCTTATAGTGCATTGACTTCACGTCACAATTGAAGTTCAGATAGAGATTGGGCGAGATGGAAAAGCTGTAATCAGAGGATCCCTCCTTGCCGAAGCCGATTTCAAAAAGTTGATCGAGGTCGATAAAATCGGATTTAAGGTCTGTCTCAATACCGATCGGTTGATTTTCAAAAAGCAGGAAAGTGATAATGTTTTTGAAGAACCCATTGAGTTCAAAATGACTATTTTCAAGTTTGCCGATTACATTGCTCAGCGCCAGATCGTTGTTGGTAAACTGTAAAGATCCGTTGAGGTCTTCAAATTGAATTCTTTGTGATCCATATTTGAAGTCCAGGTGGCGCATGTCAACTGAACCATTGGCGGTCACTTGTTGAGCAGTGGATTTCTTTTTTAGCAAGGCTGTCTGCCCCTCAAAGGCAATGTCGATCCCAATATCTCCGGATAATTCGGTAAGATACTCGATTGGATAAAAATTGGTGATGGATGCTGCCTCCAGGTCACCTTTAAATACAAATGACACATAGGGGTTTTCAAAATTCTGAATTGATAGATCAGTTTGAAATGACCGGCCATTCAAAGTGCCGTTAACATTTTTCAAGAAAAGAACGGCATTGGCCAAGTCGGTAGGCGATGGGCTGGCAAAGGACCCCTCAAGGTTTGCGTTTTCAATTCTAGATTTGTAGTCAGGGTGATAGAGTGTTGTGTTGGTACAACCAAAGCGGACTGAAATGGATGGATTTGTTCTTTTGCCTATTTCACCTTTTACATCAAGATTGAAATATACATCACCATCGCTTTCATACTTTGAAACTCTGCGGCTGGTATTCTCCGGCAGCAGCGAGAGCAACGTTTGAATGTCAGTATTTTTTCCATCGCAATGGATATCAATTAAGTTCTTATCCTTGAATGCGTAGCTGCCACTAATCTCAAACATTGCCGAATGTAATTCCAGTTGAGATGGATTGATTTTCAGATTCTTTTCAATGTCGTCATACAACAGGTCAGCATTTACATCAAATCGTTTCATCTGCAAAAACGTGTTTGACTGTACGCCTATTTTCTCTGTGGTTATATCTCCCTTGGCCAGGATTTTATAAACATCTGCCTTTGCGTGAATGGAGGCAACAAGTTTTTCACTATTAAAGATGTGTTCCTGTACCCTGCTGACATCACGATAGATAACATGTGAGTCCAGCAGGCGCACATTTCTTAAATCAAATACAATCGAACTTCCGCCACCTCGTCCACTGTGTTCTTTTAGTATGATATAGTTGGCTGATCCGTCCTTATTGATTTTCAGATTTGTTTCGCTGCTGGTGATCTGCAATCCGCGAATAGAATATTTGCCTTGCCATACTTCGACCGGATTCAAAAAGAAAGAGACCTTTTTGGCGGTAAACAGAGGATAGGTTCCCGTGTGGCTGTCTTCGATGTACACATCGGTGAATTCAATGGCAAGGTTGGGAAAGTCACTCCACATGGAAATGTCGATCTTACCAATCTTGACGGGAGTGTTTAAGTGTTTGTTGGCCTCCGAGATAAACCGTTGAATAATCTGATCCTTGTAGAAATAAACTGAGGCACCGGAGCCAATAAGGAGCACCCCAATCGCAAGGAGAAGATAAAAAAATAAGCGTTTTAGCAGCTTCAAATGAAAAATGATTGTTCCTCCTTGAACGCAAAATTCAATCCAATATGATTGAAAAACAAAGACTTGCAGGGGATTCCTTCGGATTTTGGCAAGATCATTTGCAAAGTTAAGATACCGATCGGTATCTTTGCGCTATGCGTAACCCAGAAGCCACCAAGGAGAGGATACTTCGGCAATCCGGCACCCTGTTTAATACACAGGGTTACAAGGCCACTTCTATCAGCGATATCACGAAGGCTACAGGGTTTACAAAAGGTGCTATCTATCGTCACTTTAAGAGCAAGGACGAACTGGAGATGGAGTCACTCTCACATTTGTCATCAATCATGTTTGAGCACCTGCGAGTTCGAATCAAGTCCGAGAAAACTGCCCAAGATAAACTCAAGGCCATTTTCCACTATTTCGAGACCTACATAACCAAGCCGCCAGTGAAGGGTGGGTGCCCTTTAATGAATGTGGCAATTGAAGCAGATGATGCTCATCCGTCTTTGCGCAAAAGAGCGGTGACTATCCTTAACATTCTTCGCGATTCTATTCTCACCATCCTGGAAAACGGAAAAAAATATGGACAGGTGAGGCCCACGATTGATTCGCAGCACTATGCTACTGTTATCATCGCAGCACTTGAGGGGGCTATCATGATGAGCAAACTCCGGGGCGATGATAGTGACATCACTCGGGTAATATTGCATTTAGATGCGATGATGAAGGACATTATGATTTAAAAAAATTTGAAACGATTGATACCAATTGGTATCTGAAAAGACTTAAGATGAAGAAATTAATACCCAAGCTAGTTGGAACCTATCTCAATACACTTTCTCTGGTGTCACCGGAAGCTGCTGGCCGGATAGGTTTCAATGTTTTCTGCACCCCGCAGGTTCCGCCAGTGAAGCCACACCACAAGGAGTTTCTCGATACAGCCCGACAGTTTAACTTCAAAAGTGATGGATCAACCTTGCAAGCATATCAATGGGGTGAAGGCAGCAAGAGGATATTATTTCTTCACGGTTGGCAGAGTCATTCGTTTCGTTGGAAGAAGTACATCGAAGCATTTCCGGTGGATGAATACTCAATCTTTGCATTTGATGCACCCGCCCATGGATTGTCCGAAGGAAAGCTGGTGAACATTCCCATTTACAGCAAGGCGATCCAGCATTTCTTCAACGAGGCCGGAGGTTTTGATGCTGTTGTTTCACATTCTATGGGAAGCTTTTCTGTTCTTCACGCGATTCATCACGAACCAGGTTTGGATCTGGGTAAACTAATCTTGATGGGTGCACCCGG
>DAORAG010000029.1:0-14037 GCA_035344095.1 Cyclobacteriaceae bacterium
TGATCGATGAAATGGAGAGAACTCGCGCTCAGCTCATTTTGAAACAAAAAGACGTGAAGGCCGCAAAGCAGGCCGCGGTATTAGAAGAAAAAATTTACCAATTGGAGGGAAGGATATTTGATGTGCATCAGACAGGTGCTCGCCAGGATATTTTTAGGAACCCTGCAAAGATTTTGGAAAGGTTACTGGCAATTGCCAAAGAAGGACAAGCATCGAGTGCGGATTATCCACCCACCGATCAGCAAAGAGAGGTATATGGATTGCTCAAGAAAAGATTGGATGAGGTCGAATCTTCTTTTGATCTGCTGAAGCAAAGCCAGGAATGGAAAAGAGCGTCACTTAACTGAATGCGTTGGAGTTCTCTTTTGTAGTTGCTCAAATATCGTCACGTTCATCAGGATGAGAAGTAGTCCGTAGAAGGTATCTTCAACGGGTATTGTTCCCATTCTAATTCCGAGATTTTCAGCGTCATTGTACCAAACTACCTGATCTTCAATTCCGGTGCCTGTGAGTATCCCGTTTACGATGAAAAAAGGTATTAGAATAAAAAGGAAAGCCAGGAAGAATTTTGGAAGGAATGCGACCTTAAATCGAAACTTCAGAACAAAGAGGAAACCACTGCAAAGAATAAACGTGACAGAGGTATACCACTTGTTTGTGTTAAGCAGCGCCACGATGAGTAGAAGGACGGCAAGCGTATAGGTTATTACCTTTTCTTGCTTGTCAGAAATTTTTGGCTTGAGAAAGTACCCAACTGCCTCATAGGTGAATACGCAAGCGTAGGGAATGCAGATAAAAAAAAGTACTTCCTCTAGTGGTAAACTGAAAAAATAAATTCCTGTCAGATATTCCGGGTTAAATCCCCATACGCCCATGGAGGTGAACCATTCATCCCAGATGAGAAAAAATGTAGCCGTTAGCAATATTGCAGGCCAAAGGCTGTTCCATTTTTTGGAAAAATTCGCACGGGGATGGAAGCTGAATGCGAATGGTAGGGCGATCGAAGCCAGATCAATAACGAGATAAAGGTAATTGGACTTCACGACTTATTGTGTTTCCTGCCGGTTCTCCTTCATCTTGAATTGCTTAGGTTCATATTTTGGGGGTGCGTAAAGAAAGCCAAAAGCTTCGCAATCCTCTTTGCTATGTTTGCTATGGTGAACATAGTGAGCATTAATCATTCTCTGGAGATATTTGCTTCTTTTTGACGGCCTCCATTTTATTCTTTGATGCACGATAATGTCGTGAAAGACAACGTAAAAAATACCATAGCACAATATGCCCAAGGCCACAGCCAGAAGGTAGGGATTGTAGTTGACCAAGCTGGCATAGTAGAAGAGTCCGATGGAGGGGAGACTGAAGACCACACCAAACCAATCATTCTTTTCAAGGGTATGGTGGTGTACAGAATGATGTGATTTATGCCACACCCAAAGAATTCCATGCATGATGTATTTATGGGTGAACCAGGCTACGAATTCCCAGAAGAGAAACGTGCCAATGGTAATGAGGGCGCAAACTATAATTGTGACCAGACTCATGCAGCTTTAAGCTTCTGTTTGTTAAAGTATGATTCAAGCACCTCGTAGCGGTGGTCAAAAATACGATTTACCTCACGTGCAACAAGCAGCCAATTGGCCAGACGGCCTATCAAACCCAAGGGAATGGCGTAATTTACCTCGTCCGTCATTTCAACTCCTCCATCCACTTCTTTGAAGTGATGTTGGTGATGCCAGAGTGCGTAAGGACCAAATCGTTGTTCATCGACAAAGTAATACGGCTCTTGCACATGCGTAATCTCCGTCATCCAGTTCATGGGTATACCCGGCAAACCATTGACAATATACCGTATAACCTGCCCTGGATACATTTTTGGCCCGCCCGACATGTAGAGAATTTTGAAGCCCATGTGTTTAGGGGTGATTTTTGAAAGATTTGCCGGACTAGAGAAGAAGTCCCAGGCTTCTTTTATGGAAATGGGCAGGAATTGCGTCCTTTTCAGATTATAGATTTTCATATAATCCTACAACAACTAAATACGCACTATGTTCTGGATCATGCCGGGGAAAATGAGACTGTGAAAAGGTTGAACAGCGTACCAATATATGCGGCCCCATAATCCCAGCGGCCTGAAGGTGGCTGTCTGCTGCAGCGTATTTTTTTGGATTTTGAACTCAAGCCAGGCATCACCAGGGAGCTTCATTTCCGCATACAACAATAGCCTGCCCGACTTTTTATCAGCCAGTAGAACACGCCAGAAGTCCAGAGCATCTCCAACCTTTAGATCACAGGGACTTCGTCTTCCGCGCCTTAGGCCAACGCCACCAAAAATTTTGTCGATGAATCCGCGAATGCGCCACATCCAGTTTCCATAGTACCAACCTCGATCTCCCCCAATACACCAGATGTTTTCGATCACTTCTTCCTTTGGTCTGGTGAATGCAATTGTTCGTTTGTCATGAAAACATCCATGAGTCGGCACTTCCACATAGTTCAAAAAATTCTGATCAATGGTGTTACCGTGTATCGCGTCCTTCCAACTGGAAATCACATAACGCTGTTGTATGCGGTCAAGCGTAAGCCGCAAGGTCTCATCATATGTCAACAACTTTATTGGTACAAGAGATTGAATCCGACTATCCTGACAAATTACTTCGTTCTTTAGACTGCTCACTAAGCTCTTAGCGAGTGAAAATGAAGTGGAGGTAACAAAGTAAAGCCAATGTGAAGAAAGCTGTGGTGAAAGAACAGGTACCGGAATGATCAGTCGCTTAAGTCCCCGAACTTTGGCATAGCCCATGAGCATATCGTGATAGCTTAATATATCTGGCCCGCCAATGTCAAACGATTGATTATAGGTTTCTTCCCTCATCATCACACCGATCAGGTATTCCACCACGTTACGTACCCCAATGGGCTGACAGCGACTTTTCAACCACTTAGGCGCGACCATAACCGGCAACTTCTCTACCAAATCGCGAATGATCTCAAAGGACGCGCTACCCGAACCGATAATAATAGCGGCTCGCAAAACGGTAAGTGGCGCCATGGCTTGCCTGAGTATTTCTTCAACATTTTTCCTTGAGCTCAAATGTTTTGACAGAGATGAATCATTTACGATGCCACTGAGGTAAATTATTTGTTTCGCAGCGGTCCGATTTATATAACCGACAAAATTCACAGCTGACTCTCTTTCCAGATCATGAAAATTTTCACTGGTGCTCATGGAGTGTACCAGATAAAACGCGAGATCGATAGAGAGAGGAAGATCATTTAATGTCTCAGAACGAAGAAGGTCAGCCTGGAGTACTGTGATTTGCCCCTGATGTTCTTTTGTGAAATCTTCCAGGTCAAATCTGCGTTGGTCTCGAACCAAACAAATGACGTGGTGACCCTGATCCAGCAAAATGGGTAGAAGCCGCCTACCAATGTACCCGGTGGAGCCCGTAAGAAGAATATTCATTTTTTCCATGCTTTGCTGCTTCTTGGTTCAATTCCTGAATTGTTCATTTTTTTTGCTCTCGATCTGCCTGGTTACAAGGCTTCTTCTAAAGCCATATTGTATTCGCTTTTCGATTGCTGGTGCCGCCAGACAGTCGAAAACAACCCGAACCGGTTCCATTCGAAAATTGTGGCTTGTAAATCCACTGATTTCAGGATTCTAACGCCACCTTGTAAACAGACAGCACACGCTCTCGTGCAAATGCATGATCGACAATGGGTTTTGGATAATCAGGTGTGTCTACTTCAGGAACCCAGCGTTTGATGTAGGTTCTTTCAGGATCAAATTTCTCCGTTTGCAAATAGGGATTGAATACGCGGAAGTAGGGAGCTGCGTCACAGCCGCTACCTGCAGCCCATTGCCATCCTCCATTGTTTGCGGCCAAATCAAAGTCAAGTAATTTCCTTGCAAAATAAGCCTCTCCCCATCGCCAGTCGATAAGCAGGTGCTTGGTAAGAAAGCTCGCCACTATCATTCGAACACGGTTGTGCATAAACCCTGTTTGGTTGAGCTCCCTCATACCAGCATCAACAATGGGGTATCCGGTCTCACCTTTGCACCACGCTTCAAATTCATCTTTATCATTTCGCCACTCAATTAGGTCGTAGGCGGGCTTAAATGCTTGTTCTACTTTGGGAAAATGCCATAGAATCATATGGTAGAATTCGCGCCATATGAGTTCGTTAAGCCAGACTTCGTTTTTTTTCAGGGCAATAGTCACGAGCTGACGAATGCTTACTGTCCCAAATCTGAGATGAACACTAAGTTTTGAAGTTCCTTCGATACCGGGATAGTCTCTTTGCTTATGATATTGTTTAATTACTTCGGATTTTATCACTCGTTCAGGAAACGAGTCTGTCACCTTTTTGAATCCGATCTCATCCAATGATGGCATAGCAAGAGGATCAGTTTTGATCAGGTTGACAAAATATTTTTCTGTGGGATATGTTTTGTAATAAAATGGTTTAAGTGCTGCTTTCCACTTTTTCGAGTAAGGGGTGAAGACCGTATATGGCGAACCATCATCTTTCAAAACTTCCCCTTTTTCGAAAATCACCTGATCTTTAAACGATTTGAATTCGACCTGTTTTTTGGCAAGTATGTCTGCCACTAACTCATCTCTTTTTCTCGCATAAGGCTCGTAGTCATGGTTGGTATAGACAGCCTTGGGAGACACGCTGGTAAAGAACTGCTCCGGAGTGCTATGAACAACCAGCAGACTGCTGCCATGACGCTCTAAATCATTTTTTAAAAGCGTTAATGATTGATAAATGAACGTAACTCGCCTATCATCTTCGTCCTCCAATTTATCGAGGATGTGCGAATCGAAAATGAAGACACAAAGCACGTTGCCTTTCTCTTTCAGGGCGTGATATAACCCGGCATTGTCTGTCAACCTCAAGTCTCGCCTGAGCCAAAAGAGGGTCACATCACTTGTTACCGTTTTGGATAAATTCATTGGCAATGCTTAGCTGCTGCGGGAACTACACAGCCTTTGTGAGTTCCATAATTTCCGGACGGTTGAGTATTATCTTAAACCAATGGGAATACTTATGGGGATGCGACTGGATTTCGCTATTGAGTTTGTTCGTGTCAACAAACTTCCAATCTGAAATTTCATTCTCGTTGATCTTTGGCTCTCCATCAAAAGATCCCACATAAACATGATCCAACTCATGCTCAATCAGGTCGTTTGAAAATTTGACCTTGTATTCAAACTTGAAGGAGAAAATCGGTGAGGATTCAACACCAAGTTCTTCCCGTAAACGCCTGTTGACTGCTTCTTCCATTGGCTCGCCCGGTCTCGGGTGACTGCAGCATGTATTGGACCACAACCCACCACTATGGTATTTTGACGAAGCACGTTTCTGGATCAACATCTCGCCATCGGAATTGAAAAGTAGAACACTGAAAGCACGATGCAGCACACCCTTGCGGTGCGCCTCCATTTTCTCCATCGTTCCTACCTCATTGTCGTTACTATCTACAAGGATTACGTGTTCCACTTATATCAGATTAAGCTGATGTTTCAAATAAGAGTAAAATAGAATTCTGAACTTGTGCCTGTTTCTAATCCTGATCCTTCTCTTCATCACATACTCCGAAGGAGTATTTTTGATCTTCTTGAACAAAGCAAGATAATACAGATAGGCAACATAGACACCAAATCGTGCCCCTCTTGGTAGTTCCTTGATTCCCAGGTACCCTTGATGAAAATCGTGGGCAATGTCAGCCTCAATTCTGGCCTTATCATCCTCATCAAATCTCTCCAGATCGATCCCTGGAAAGTACGATCTACCCATGCCATTGAAATCAGCATTTAGATCTCTCAGGAAATTGATTTTTTGAAAGGCCGATCCCAACTTCATGGCCATTGGCTTTAGCCTTTCGTAATTTTTTTCATCACCCAGACAAAATACCTTAAGGCACATCAGCCCAACAACCTCGGCCGATCCCAGAATATATTCTTCAAATGAGTTTTGATCATAGTCTTTACGCCTTAGATCCATTTTCATGCTCGCCAGAAACTGGTCAATCAGTGTACGATTAATGTTGTACTTATTGACCGTGTATTGAAAGCTATGCAGGATCGGATTCATGCTAATCCCTTTTTCAATGGCCTCAAAGGTATCCTCCTCAAATTTGTTTAGCAGAGCACCCTTTTCATGATCGTGGAAGGTATCTACAATTTCATCGGCAAATCGCACGAATCCATAGATGCTGTAGATGGGGTCTCGAAGTTTCTTCTCCAGGCAGAAAATGCCCAGAGAAAAAGATGTGCTGTATGCATTGGTGGTGACTCGGCTACACCTTACAGCTACTTTGTTGTATAGAGACTCATGGTTCATTTTCCGATTCTTTTCGTCAGCTCTCTCGCCACAACCTGGCCAGAAATTAGAGATGGTGGCACTCCTGGACCCGGAACAGTGAGTTGACCTGTATAAAACAGATTTGACACCTTTTTGTTTAAAATCGATGGTTTCAAATTGGCCGTTTGACCTATCGTATTGGCCAGACCGTAAGCATTGCCTTTAAATGAGTTATAGTCGGCAATAAAGTCACGGTGAGCATAACTCTTTTTGTAAATGACATGGGGTCTGATTGATTGCTTGGTGAGTTGTTCCAGCCGTGCCATGATCATATCATAGTACTGGTCTCTGGTTGATTCATCATCAGTCAGGCCCGGGGCCACGGGGATGAGAATAAATAGATTTTCCGCGTCCTTTGGGGCAACGGTGTCGTCCGTCTTTGATGGGCAGCAGACGTAGAATAACGGAGCCGTGGGCCATTGAGGCGATTCATAAATCTCTTTTGTGTGCCTCTCGAAGTCTTCATCAAAGAAAAGATTGTGATGGAGGAGGTTGTCCAGCTTTTTGTTAACACCCAGGTAAAATATAATGCTGGATGGCGCTAGCTTTCTCGACTGCCAATACGATTCTGTGTATCTCCGGAATTTTGGTGGTAGCAGGTTTTGTTCTACATGGTGATAATCTGCTCCTGCAACTACCGCATCCACTTTCACTGATTTACTACCGTTGATTTGTATTTCCTTTATTTTGGTGCTGTTCATTGTTAGTTCGCGCACCTCTGAATTGAATTCGAAATGAACTCCCTTCTCTTTCGCCAGTGATACCATTGCATCCACGATTTCATACATCCCACCTTTGGGATACCAGGTACCCAACTTCATATCAGCGTAGTTCATCAGGCTGTATAATGCGGGAGTGTCTTGCGGTGATGCACCCAAGAACAATACCGGAAACTCCAATAGTTGGATCAGCCTGGGCGACTTAAAATAACTTCTGATATGTTTGCTTATAGACTGGAATACATGAAGTTTGAAAACACCGGCTGCCAGTTTAAGGTCAAGTAGCTCGGTGATGGAAAGGCCGGGTTTATATACCAAATCATTTATTCCAACCTTGTATTTGTACTCCGCCTCTTTGAGAAACAATTGCAATTTCGAACTGCTCCCTGGCTCTTCGGCTTCGAAAAATTGATTTAATGCGTCTTGATCTGCAGGGATATCCCAAACTACTTCTTTGGAGAAATAAACCCGGTAGGAGGGATTAAGCCTCACAAGCTCATAATAGTCGGAAGTTTTTTTACCAAATCTGTTAAAATAGGCCTCGAAGACATCTGGCATCCAGTACCAACTTGGTCCCATGTCAAACGTGAAGCCATCAGACATGAACTTTCTGGCCCTGCCACCGGGGGTTGCATTTTTTTCGTAGATCGTGACAGCGTAGCCTTCGGACGCGAGACTTGTAGCGGCTGAAAGACCTGCAAAACCAGAACCAATTACCGCGATTTGCTTCATCGATGGCTTGTTGAAAGCCACTTATAAGCTACCAATTTTTTTCTGGATTTCTTTCCTCGCGTGGAAAATCCTGTTCTTTACCGTGCCGATGGGAATGTCGAGGTGTTCGGCAATTTCGTGGTATTTATATCCAGTGGTGTACATTTTAAATGGTATTTGCAACTCATCCCTGATTTCGTTCACATTCCTCCAGATTTCTTTAAACTCCACTGACTTTTCAGGTCTGTTGAATGTGTGATTATCTGCAACATTCAGAAAGTAAAGTTCCTTGGTATCGTCTGTTGAAGTTTTGGCAAGTTTCATCTTACGATACTTATTGATGTAAGTGTTTCTCATAATCGTGAAAAGCCAGCCCTTGAGATTGGTGTCCTCCCGAAATTTGTCACGATAGGTGAGCGCCTTAAGCATGGTGTCCTGAACGAGGTCCTGAGACTCTTCCCGGCTCTTGGTAAATCGATAAGTAAACTGCCTCAATGTACTCTGGAGGCTTGTCAATTGGCTAGAGAATTCAGTTGAGGTCATATTGTTTAATTTATTATACGTAAAGTTAAACAAAAAATACCTCAAATAGTTACTTACTGCACTTAATGTTTATATTTTTTTGATAAAAATTAGACAAAAAGGCTAAAAAAGGGATAAAAGGCTGCTTGCATCCTTAAAAAGCTTGAGATTGGGGTTGGTCATATCCAACTGGGTTGAGTAATGTCCGGCAGCAAAGAGTTTCACTCCGGGGGCATGCTCCAACAATTCCTCAACATATTGCTGTGTTTTCTTGCCTTTTGCTGAAACTGTAAGCACCGTGACTAGCGCTTCTGGCTTGTGGGTTCGACAAACCGAAATTACATCTTTGAGGGGGAGATGCTGGCCCAGATAGAAAGTACGGAAGCCATTCTTTCTAAGTATGTAGTGAAAATATAACAGGCCTAGTTCGTGCAGTTCATTCTCTGGTAGAAACATTACCACCTTGCGGGCATCATGTGGGGCGAAAGGCAGGGAATCAATTGCGACAATGATTTTTTGCCTCATCAAGTTGGAGATAAAATGCTCTTGCGCAGGATCGATGTTTCCAGTTTGCCAAAGCACCCCGATTTTTTCCAAAAATGGGTATGCGATTTCGGTGATCATCTTTTCGAACCCAAACTTGATAACGAGGTGAGAAAGTATTTTTTCAAATTGCTCTTCCTCCATGTCGATCATTGCGATAATCAATTGCTCGATAAACAAGTCTGTCTCGGAAGTCTGAGCAGTTAGTTGCACGATCTCTGATTGTATCTGGCTATCGCTCATCTCAGCAATTTTCGATATTTTAATACCGTGATTGTTGAGAAGAGATACGTTAATGATTTTTTTAAGATCCTCATCCGAATAATAACGGATGTTGGTAGGGGTGCGCTCAGGAATTATCAACCGATGCCGCTTTTCCCAAATACGAATGGTATGCGCCTTTATACCTGACAGCGTTTCAAGTTCCTTTATAGAATATCTGCCCATTTTGGTTTGTTTCACACAACTAACTCAAGTTTAGCTAAATTGTTCAATCAAATCTGGTTTATTACTGTCGTTACTTCAACCGTGTTGACTTACCCATGCCTGACAGGCTTGCAATAGGTAAAAGTTGGTTCCTTAAAAAAGGCTGGAAGCCCTTTCCGTTTCAAATTGAGGCATGGCATAACTATCTGGAGGGGTACAACGGAATGGTCAACGCCCCAACAGGAAGCGGTAAGACTTACTCTCTGATCATCCCGATCCTTATCGAAGCTTTAGAGAATCAACCCGATGGGAGCAGGGGATTGCAGGCGATTTGGATTACGCCTATTCGTGCGCTAGCCAAGGAAATTCAGTATGCTTCCGAAAAAGCCATCCGTGATTTGGGATTACCATGGGAAGTAGGTATTCGATCGGGAGATACATCATTGGCCACACGAAAGCGCCAGCAGGAGAAACCTCCTCAATTATTAATTACGACTCCGGAAAGCTTGCATCTATTAATAGCGCAGAGAGGCTACCACAAGTACTTTGAGCATGTGAAAGTGGTAGTTGCGGATGAGTGGCACGAGTTAATTGGATCCAAAAGAGGTGTTCAGGTTGAATTGGCATTGTCGCGTTTGAAAACGGTTGCCAGAAAGTTGAAGGTGTGGGGCATATCAGCCACGATTGGCAACATGGATCAGTCGCTACAAGTGTTGCTGGGAAGCTATCACAAGAAGGGCAAATTCAAAGTTGTGAAGGCAAACATCGAAAAGCGGATAGAGATCCATTCTATTATGCCTTCAGATCATCAAAAGCTACCATGGACTGGTCATGTCGGAATTCATTTGTTGGATAAGGTCGTTGACATCATTAAAAAGAGCAGCGCTACATTGATTTTTACCAACACCAGATCCTTTGCGGAAATCTGGTATCAAAAAATATTAGATAAGGCTCCGGAGCTATCCGGACTTATCGCTATGCATCATGGCTCTATTAGCCAGGAGCTGCGCAATTGGGTGGAAGAGCAATTGCATACAGGCAAAATCCGCGCTGTCGTCTGTACTTCAAGTCTTGATCTTGGTGTAGACTTTCGTCCGGTGGAGACGGTTGTTCAGGTGGGTGGTCCCAAAGGAGTTGCTCGTTTTCTACAGCGCGCTGGTCGCAGCGGCCACCAACCCGGGGCGGTAAGTAAAATATATTACCTGCCCACACATGCCCTTGAACTGGTTGAGGCGGCTGCATTGCGGGAAGCGATGAATCAGAAGATCGTTGAGCAACGTGTTCCCTACTTGAGGTCTTTTGATGTGCTGGTGCAGTACCTCGTTACGCTGGGGGTGAGTGACGGATTTGATGGGGACGAAATTCTAAAGGAGGTCCGGGGTACTTATTCGTATTCTTCCGTAACGGACGATGAATGGAATTGGGTTTTACGGTTCATTACCACTGGAGGTGCAGCGCTCACCGCCTACGATGAATTTCGGAAAGTCAATTTTGAAAAAGGCAGATACAAAGTTGAGAATGGGAGAATCGCTCATCGACACCGACTGTCAATTGGGACGATAGTTGGCGACACTTCGTTGCTTGTGCAATACACATCTGGAAAAACACTTGGGTCAATAGAGGAATCCTTTATATCTGCATTAAATCCTGGTGATGTGTTTTGGTTTGCAGGTCGATGTCTTGAATTGGTGAGGGTGAAAGACATGACCGCACAGGTCAGGCGGTCCACCAGGAAGTCAGGCAAGGTGCCCTCCTGGCAAGGTGGACGCATGCCGCTGTCATCTGAGATGGGTGAAATGATCAGATTCAAAATTAACCAAAGCACAAAAGGTCATTTCGATGATCCGGAAATGAGATTTCTTCGTCCCATGCTGGAGCTGCAAAATAAACTGTCACTATTGCCAAACCAGAGGCAGTTTCTAATTGAATACCTTGAATCGAAAGAGGGATATCATGTGATGATGTATCCGTTTGAGGGACGGTTTGTTCATGAGGGTATGGCTGCTTTGCTGGCTTATCGCATTGCAAGAATCAGCCCAATCACGTTCTCCATTGCCATGAATGACTACGGGTTTGAGTTGCTATCGGATCAACCTATCCCAATTGAGGAGGCCATCGAAACGGATGTGCTTGGTTCAGAGCATCTTCACGTGGACATCCAGGCCAGTATCAATTCAATCGAGATGGCAAGGCGTAAATTCAGGGATATTGCTGCGATTGCTGGGCTGGTTTTCAAGGGATTTCCGGGGCAGCGGGTCCGTGACAGGCATTTGCAATCTTCGTCCCAGCTATTCTTCGAGGTTTTTCATGATCACGAATCACATAATCTCCTGCTGCTTCAGGCCTTCGAAGAGGTAATGGATTTTCAGCTCGAAGAAAACCGATTGCGAAACGCGCTTGAGCGCATCGCCCATCAAAAAATTATAATTAAATACCCAGACAGGCCTACTCCCTTTGGACTTCCCATAATGGTAGACCGGCTCAGAGAAAAATTGACTTCTGAAAGGCTGGAAGACCGAATTAAGAGAATGATTATTGAGTATGAGTAGGTGCAGATTTCTCCTTTTGTACCAACGACTGCCTCATAAACTCATGGTACAATTGATAAATTCGGTGAACCACTGCAATAATATCTTTCGACTCTAATAGAATCCTTGTTTGGAGTAGCGCCATCCTGTTCCCCAGCTCATCCTTTTGAATATCAAGAATCTGCTCATCGAGTTTTTTATTGATGAATAACAACAGTTTCTCTTTTTGATCATCCATCACCTCGTGCTTATCAAAATTCAGCTTGCTAATTGAATCAATCACCCTGGTAATAAAGTCATTTAGATCGCGATCCAGCTCCTGAAGCATTGAAGCATATTTCTTTTTAGGAGGCGAGTGATGATTGATGACATGGTTTGCGCTGGACTCGTTGAGCAGAAGTGCGCTTTGGTACAGGTCTTGAATCAGGTCAAACACCAGGATGTAAAGCCTTCCTGCTGCTACATTGCCCTTCTCGATCTTGCGAACATACTTTATGATCTTGTTGTGCAGTTTTTCATTCTGAGTTTTCAGCTTCTGGATTTCATTCTTTGACTTCACCAGGGCCTTGCTGTTCTCATCGATCAATGACTTCACACTCAAGCTGCCAACTTTCATCACCGTTTTCAAGCTCTTAACGGTATTGGACTTACTTTCTTCAATTACCTGCTGAATGTCCAGCACATCAGCCGACAAAAACTGATTTGTAGTTTCTTCCTCAGAGGTCTTGCGCTTGAAAACGATATGACTCCTTACCAGCAAGAATACGGCCACTACAGTTAAAACAATGACACCAGGGAACCCTGTTTTAAACAAAATCAAAGCAAAGAATCCGCAAGTGGTGAATGCCACCAGCGCGGTAGTCAGCCAGCCAGCAATTACGTTGATTACACCTGCAACACGGTATACCGCACTTTCACGCCCCCAGGCCTGGTCAGCAAAGGAGGTACCCATTGCTACCATAAACGTAACAAAGGTGGTAGACAACGGAAGTTTTTGAGATGTGGCGTATGCGATAAGAACACTTGACACCAACAAGTTCACCGAAGCACGAATAAGATCAAATGAGGGTTTCTCCGTGTCACCAACTTCTTCATTCTTCGTTTTGGAGAAACGTGTGGATAGTGATTTGCTCCATTTTTCGGGAACAAGTTGTTGAACTGAGTCGCCAATGAAGATGCCTAACCCCACGAGTCCACGCGAAATGAAATTGGATTTGAATTTCTCATCTCCCTCATCTTGACGACCTAAAGAGACTTCTGTTTCCGTTACTTTTCGACTTTTGGCGTTGGTCCACAGGGTCACCACCATCACTATTCCGCTACCCAATAGTATCCACGAGGGGGTGGCTACTTTTTGGGCGAGGCCAGCCATGTTGAATTCACCGGCAGGCACATTGGATGCAGCCCAACTTTGAAAACTCATCAATCCGGCTACAGACACGCCTATAAAGTTGACGAGGTCATTCCCAGCGAAGGCCATTGCCAGCGAAAACGTACCCAGGAGCACTACAACTTTTAACGGGTTAATTTTTTGTGACCACATTAATATTTGGATCACAATACTCCAGAACACCACGGACACCAGCAGGATAACCCAGGTATTTGACATGATCCACTTGATCTGTGCGTCCGAAACAAGTGTGCTTCCCTTAACTCCCTTGATAAGAAGAAAGTAAATGATGGTTGTAATCGCCAATCCGCTGAAGACTGCTCCATAGCGCTTCAGGTTCTTCTTCAAATTAAAAGTGAAGATGATACGAGAAATATGCTGTACGATAGCACCAACCACGAACGATATCAAAACAGAAAGAAATATGCCTGAGATGATTGTGACTGCACTTGAGTAATTGATAATTTCTTTCCACTTACTGATGCCTTCCCCACGTTCATAGGCAATCAAAAGACCAGTAACCAGGGCACCACCCAGCAATTCAAAGACAAGTGATACTGTGGTGGAAGTGGGTAGCCCCAATGAGTTGTAAAAATCAAGTAGGATGATATCTGTGATCATTACCGCCAGGAAAATGATCATGATTTTGTCAAACGTAAAAAATGAGGGGTTAAAGATGCCTTGGCGGGCAACTTCCATCATACCGCTGGAAAAAGTTGAACCGACCAATACACCAAGAGATGCGATGACAAGTATGGTTCTGAAAGAGGCAACGCGCGATCCAATGGCCGAATTCAGGAAGTTGACCGCATCGTTGCTTACCCCA